>NZ_JBEXKU010000041.1:0-67402 GCF_040609575.1 Streptomyces sp. NPDC004647
GATGGAGTCGATGGCCACGCCCGCCAAGCCGACGTCGCCGGTCACGCGCGGGTGGTCGCGGTCGTACCCGCGGTGGGTCGGCAGGTCGAAGGCGACGGACAGACCCTTCTGGCCCGCCGCGAGGTTGCGCCGGTAGAAGGCGTTGGACTCCTCGGCCGTGGAGAAGCCCGCGTACTGGCGGATCGTCCAGGGCTGGTTGACGTACATGGTGGGGTACGGGCCGCGCAGATACGGCGCGACGCCGGGGTAGGTGGACAGGAAGTCCAGCCCCGACAGGTCCTCGGAGGTGTAGAGCGGCTTGACGCCGATGCCCTCCGGGGTCTCCCACACCAGGTTGTCGTCGGCCTTGCCGGTGCTCTCCTTCAGCGCGGCCCGCCACTGTTCGCCGGTGACGCCCGCGCCTGCGGTCTCGGACTCGGCCGGTTCCAGGTCGATGCCGGAGAAGTCCGGGACCTGCCCCTGCTTTCCCGTAACTCTGTCCTGCATCACGCCACTCCCAGCTCGTCCAGTACGGAGGAGAGGACGGCGACCGCGTCGCCGCCCGCGACGGCGAACGCGTCGACTCCCGCCCGTTGATACGCGTCCCGCTGCTCGCCCGGCCGTCCCGCGAGGAACACCGGGCGGGCGCCCGCCGCCTTGAGGGCGGCGGCCACTCCCTCGGCCTGCTCCGCGTACACGGTGTCGCTCGAGCAGAGACAGGCCGCCCCGGCGCCGCTTCGGGCGAAGGCTTCCGCCGCCGACTCGGCGTCCACGGACACCGGGTCGTGGACCGGTTCGACACCGCCCGCCTGGAAGAGGTTGGCGGCGAATGTCAGTCGGGCGGTGTGCGCCGCCGCGGAGCCCAGGGCCGCCAGGAACACCCGCGGTCGGGCACCCGTCGCGGCCAGATGCGCGTCCGAGCGGGCCCGCAGCGCCTCGAAGGCCTCGTCGCGGCGGACCCGCGGCAGGCCACCGGACGGCCGCGCCGGGGCCGGTTCCCGCTCCACGGGCGTCTCCGCCAGGTTCGGGAACTCGCTGACGCCGGTGACCGGTTCACGTCGGTGGGCCAGATCCGCGGCGCGGCGCTCCCAGGTGTCCGACAGCCGCTCCGCGACGAGTCCGGCGCGCAGGGCCGCTGCCTGTCCGCCGGCCCGTTCGATCTCCTGGAACCAGGTCCAGGCGGCGTGGGCGAGTTCGTCGGTGAGCCGCTCCACGTACCAGGAGCCGCCCGCCGGGTCGATGACCTGTGCCAGGTGGGATTCCTCCAGCAGGATGGAGGAGGTGTTGCGGGCGATCCGGCGTGCGAAGGCGTCCGGCAGACCCAGTTCGCTGTCGAACGGCAGCACGGTCACGGCGTCGGCTCCCCCGACCCCGGCGCCCAGACACGCCACCGTCGTACGGAGCATGTTCACCCACGGGTCGCGCGAGGTCATCATCACCGGGGACGTCACCGCGTGCTGGAGCTGCGCCGCCGCGGCCGGGGCCGCCCCGGACACCGCGGCGACCCGCGCCCAGAGCCGCCGCGCCGCGCGCAGCTTGGCGATGGTCAGGAACTGGTCGGCCGTCGAGGCGAAGCGGAACTCCAGCTGGGCGCAGGCCGCGCCGACCGGCAGTCCGGCCTCCGTCAGTTCGCGGAGGTAGGCCACACCGGTGGCGAGGGAGAGGGCCAGTTCTTCGGCGGCCGAGGCACCGGCCTCGTGGTACGGCAGGGCGTCGACCGCGAGCGCCCGCACGCCGGGGTAACGCCGGTCGCAGAGCGCGGCGAGTTCGGCGGCCTCCGTCAACTGCCGTGCGAGGTCCGCGTCCTGGCTGGTACGGGCCACCAGCCCGAGCGGGTCGGCACCGAGCCGGCCGAGCGCTGCCTCCTCGGGCACCGCGCGCTCTTCGTAGAGCCGGAACAACTCGCGTGCCGCTGCCGCGAATTCGGCGCCGGGCTCCAGGGCGACCGGAGCGAGGTCCAGGTAGACGCCGTCGAGAGCCTGCGGCAGGCCGGTGACCGGCAGCCCGGCCTCGCCGACCGCGAGCCAGACGGAGGTGACGCCGTTCTCCAGGTCGGCGAGCAGAGCTTCGTTCGACCGCTTCGGGTCGGGGTGGGTGTGGCGCTGGCGCACATCCCAGCCGGATACGGCGGTGCCCTCGGGCCTGCCGCCCCGGAGGAACGGCGGGAAGCCCGGGTACCCGGGGTCCTCGGCACCGTCCTCGGCCGTGTACAGCGGGCGGGTGGCGAGCCCGTCCTGGAGTTCGGTGCTGAGCGCGTTCTCGGCCGCCGTGCCCGAGATGTCGGTCTTACCCGACTTGCGCAGCACGCCTTCTACAAGGAGCTGCCACTGTTCGCGGGTCGCATCCGGGAACTCGGCGGCCAGGGAGAACCCGTCGTCGGGCAGGACCGTCATGGGGGGAAGATTAGGCGAGGTGGCCCCCTGAGCAGCAGTCCGCTCAGCTGTGACCTTGACCTCGTTCGATCACAGCGCCCCCGTACGGCAGACTCGGCACCGTGAGAAAGATCCTCGTCATCGGTATCGGAGCGGGCGACCCCGACCATCTGACCCTGCAGGCCGTCAAGGCGATCAACTCGGCCGACGTGTTCTTCGTTCTGGACAAGGGTGAGGCGAAGTCGGATCTGGTCCGGCTGCGCCACGACATCCTTCAACAGCACGCCGGACAGCGGCCGTACCGGGTGGTGCAGGCACAGGACCCGGACCGGGACCGTACGGCCCCGTCCTCCGGGTACTCCCCCGCCGTCGACGACTGGCGCCGCCGCCGGGCCGACATCTGCGAGCGGCTCATCCGCGAGGAGTTGGCGGACGGCGAGTGCGGCGCTTTCCTGGTCTGGGGCGATCCCGCCCTGTACGACAGCACCCTCGGGATCCTGGAGGACATCCTCGACCGCGGAGAGGTGTCCTTCGTCCATGAGGTCGTCCCGGGCATCAGCAGCGTCTCGGCGCTGGTGGCCGGGCACCGGACGGGGCTCAACCAGGTGGGCAGACCGGTGCAGATCACCACCGGCCGGCGGCTGTCGGAGGGCTTCCCTTCCGGCGTGGACGACGTGGTCGTCATGCTCGACGCGCACCGGACCTTCAGCCGGTTCCGGGACGAGGATCTGCACATCTACTGGGGCGCGTACGTGGGGACGCCCGACGAGATCCTCATCTCCGGCAGGCTGTCGGAGGTCGCGGACCGCATCGAGACCGTGCGGGCGGAGGCTCGGACGCGCAAGGGCTGGATCATGGACACGTATCTGCTGCGCCGGGTCCCGGCGCAGGGTCCGGAGCAGGTCGCACCGGAGGGCGGGGCAGGCGGGTGAGCCAGTCGGCCGCGCCCGCCACGTCCGGTACGGAACGCACCCCTTCGGGCAACGGGGGCCGCCGGACCACCACCACCGGGAGCCCGAGTTCCGTGGCAGCCTCCAGCTTCGCCGCCGTGGCCCGGCCGCCGCTGTCCTTGGTGACCAGGACATCGATGCGATGGCTCCGCAGCAGCTCTCTCTCGCCCTCGACGGAGTACGGGCCCCGGTCCAGAAGGACGCGGGCGTTCCGGGGCAGCGGCGGCTCGGGCGGCTCCACCGCCCGTACGAGGAACCACAGGTCGTCCAGGGCCGCGAAGGCGGCCAGGCCCTGACGGCCGGTGGTGAGGAAGATCCGTCCGCCGGGCCCGCCGAGGCCGGGCAGGAGGGCGGCGGCCTCCGCGAGCGAGGAGACCGGGTGGCGGCGCTCACCCGGACCGGCCGTCCAGCCGGGCCTGCGCAGCGCGAGCAGCGGAACTCCCGTACGGGCGGCTGCCCGGGCCGCGTTGTGGCTGATGACCTCGGCGAAGGGGTGGGTGGCGTCGACCACCGCGTCGACCGCGTGCTCGCACAGCCACGCCGCCAGGCCGTCGACTCCGCCGAAGCCGCCGGTCCGTACCTCACCGACAGGCAGCCGGGGCTCGGCCACCCGGCCGGCCAGCGAGCTGGTGACGCGCAGGGAGGGCTGTTCGGCTGCCAGTTGGGCGGCGAGCCGGCGGGCCTGTGCGGTGCCGCCGAGGATCAGCACATGGCCGGCATCCCTGGCGTGCCTGCGGGAACCCTCGCTGTTCGCAGACCCCATGGCTCCTTCTCCCGCTCCTCCCGCGCCTCCTGCTCCTCCCGCCTCACCCCGCCCCGCCGCCCCGCGTACGGCCCGGGGGGTGTTGGTGACGGGGCCCATCGTTGCATTCGCCGGACAGATGGTGTTCGGCCGCCTGAGGACCTGCGCCCGGGGCCGCCCGGGTGCCGACGCGCACCCACTGGTGCCGGGCCCCGCGCCCAGCGGGCGGGCGGGCGGCAGGCGCGTCCGACTGATCGTTGCGAGGGCAAGCACCAGCGGGTCCGCCCCGGATTCGCGGCGTTCTCGGTGCCAACGTCCTGACCTGCGGTTTCTGAGCCGCAGACCCGCGGTAGGCCCCGCACCTGGCCGCATCCGTACATATTCGAACATATCCGGATGGATTAAGCCGTACCCGGATCGATTCGGCCATGCGGCTTCGGCCTGCTGCCGGGCCCGCTTCCCCCGTGGATACCGGGATTCCGCCGGACCGGCTCCAGGGGAAATACACCGGATGGCCGGGGGGCCGGTTCGCTCGACGCGCCGTTCCCGGGGGGTCCCTGCGACCATAGGGGTAGCCGGGGACCACGATCCACGAGTGACAGCGAGGACTGCGATGACCGGCATCCAGGACAAGGCGCAGCAGGGCCACTCCCACCAGCGGCCGGGGCCGTCTCGGCCGTCTCCCCTCTATCAGGGCAAGACCTCGTTCGACGACATCTACGACCAACCCGACCCCCGTGACTACTTCCGCGGGCTGCGGCCGCTGGAATACCAGATTCCGCACCATGCCCAGCGCATCTTCCAGCGCCTGCTGCCCGCTCTCGGAGCGGTGACGGGGCGGGACCAGCAGGTCCGCGTGCTGGATGTGTGCTGTTCCTACGGCATCAACGCCGCGCTGCTGAACCACGATGTGACCCTGGACGACCTCTACCACCGCTACACCGACCCCCGAGCAGCCGCGCTCAGCAGGGATGAGCTGATCGAGCGCGACCGGGCCTTCTACGCCCGGAACCGCCTGCCCGGCGCCGCCCACATGACCGGTCTCGACGCAGCGCGCAACGCGGTGGCGTACGCGCGCGCCGTCGGCCTGCTGGACGAGGGCTTCGGCGAGGACCTGGAGCTCACGGACCCCAGCCCCGCGCTGGTGCGCGCGCTGGGACCGGTCGAGCTGATCACGGTGACGGGCGGCGTCGGCTACGTCACCAGCCAAACCTTCGACAAGCTCCTCTCGCACATCGAGGGACCGGTGTGGGTGGCCGCCTTCGTCCTCCGGACGGTCGACTACGGGTCCCTCGCCGACACCCTGGCCCGCCACGGACTGGTGACACAGCGGGCGACGTCGCGCACCTTCCTGCAGCGGCGTTTCAGCGATGCGCGCGAGCAGCAGAACGCGATCGAGGCGGTCCTCGCCACCGACCGGTCACCGGAAGGCAAGGAGACCGACGGCTTCTACCACTCCGAGCTGTACCTCTCACGCCCCGCCGAACACGCCGCCGCGTTCCCCGCTGACGAGATCCTGGACCGGGCGATCCACTGAGGGGACCGGGATGGACCCACTCGAGTCGGCGCAGGCCTCCTGGGTGGTCGAGCGGCCGGGCCCGATCGGCTCGGGCCCGTTGCGGCTGGTGGAACGACCGATCCCGGCGCCCGGGCGGCACGAGTTGCTGCTGAAGGTACTGGCCTGCGGCGTGTGCCGGACCGATCTGCATCTGGCGGAGGGCGATCTGCCTCCCCACCGGGCGAACTGCACCCCGGGACACCAGGTGGTGGGACACGTCGTCGCCGCGGGGCCGGGTGTCGACGACGCGCTCCTCGGCGAGCGCGTAGGCGCCGCCTGGCTGGCCGACACGTGCGGTCACTGCCGCTTCTGCCGTACCGGACGCGAGAACCTCTGCCCGCGGTCCCGCTACACCGGCTGGGACATCGACGGCGGTTACGCCGAGTACACCGTCGTCGATGCCCGGTACGTCTACCGGCTGCCGGAGGGCTGGACCGACGAGGAGACCGCGCCGCTGCTGTGCGCGGGAATCATCGGCTACCGGGCGCTGCTCCGCGCCGACCTGCCACCCGAGGGCCGGCTCGGCATCTACGGTTTCGGCGCCTCCGCTCATCTGACCGCCCAGCTCGCCCTGGCCCGGGGCGCCGCGGTGCATGTCGTCACCCGGTCACCGGAGGCGCAGCGGCTGGCGCTGGAGCTGGGGGCGGCAACCGCCGGAGCGGGCGCCCCTCCGGAACCGCTGGACGCCGCGATCCTGTTCGCACCGGTCGGCGACCTCGTACCGGTGGCGATGGAGGCGCTGGACCGGGGCGGGACGCTCGCGGTCGCCGGGGTCCATCTGACCGCTGTGCCCGCCCTCGTCTACGAGCGGCACCTGTTCCAGGAGCGCACGCTGCGCAGCGTCACGGCGAACACCCGGGAGGACGGGCGGGCCCTTCTCGCCGAAGCGGCGCGGGTACGGCCCCGGGTGGAGTTGACCCGCTATCCGCTGGACCGCGCCGACCGGGCGCTGGCCGACCTCGCGGCGGGCCGGATCACCGGGGTGGGCGTGCTGTGCGGACCGGGATCGCGGTGAGCACGCCCGCGCGTCCGGTGCCGCCCCGCGGTGGTCACTCGGGGCGCTGCGGTCCGCCCACGAGCATGAGCAGCGCGTCAACGAGATCGTCGGCGGCGGAGCCGGTGGCCAGCCGGCGCAGCTGGATTCCGGTGACGAGCGCGACGGCCGCGCTCGCGGCCCGCTCCGCGTCGGGTACGCCCAGGGCGCTGAGGATCGAGGCGGCGAGCCGGTCGTAGGCCGCGAAGCACTCGTCGGCGGCGGCGCGCAGCTGCGGGTCGCGGCCTGCCTGGATGTACAGCTCGAACGAGGCGATGTGCTCGCTGTCGAAGCTGGTCCGCGCCGCCACCTGGCCGACCAGGACGCCGGCTTCCGCCAGACCCACGTCGTCCGCCCGGTACTGGGCGGCGAGTTCGGTGAACCGCCGTGTCTCCTCGGCGACGAAGGACCGCAGGCTCTCCCTCAACAGGTCGTGCTGTGTCGCGAAGTGGTAGGTGACCGAGCCGAGCGAGACGCCCGCTTCCTTGGCGATACGACGGTTGGTCACGCCGGCGACGCCGTGCTCACCGATGATCCGCAGTACGGCGCGGATGATGCGGTCTCGGGTGTCGGCCGGTCTGGACATGCCGTGCATTCTTCCACTGCGGCCGGGCTGTTCTCACCGGGCTCGCACCGCTCCGACCACACGTTCGCTAATGTTCGTTCGAACGAACGACTTCGACCTTCGACGACAGGTGGACACGCATGCGCATCGCCGGCTCGACCGTCCTGCTCACCGGAGCGACCGGGGGCATAGGGCAGACCCTCGCCCGCCAACTCACGGCCAGGGGCGCCACTCTGCTGGTCACCGGGAGGCGCGCGGAGGCGATAGAGCCCTTGGCGACGAGCCTGGGCGCCCGGGCGATCGTCGCCGACCTGGCCGACCGGGCCGATGTCGAGCGGCTGGCCGAAGAGGCCGGCGAGACCGACATCCTGATCGCCAACGCCGCGCTCCCCTCCAGCGGTGAAGTCCTCGACTACACCACCGCTCAGCTCGACCGCGCCCTCGAGGTCAACTTCCGCGCGCCCGTCATGCTGTCACGGCTGCTGGCGCCGCGGATGGTGACAGCGGGCCGCGGCCATCTCGCGCTGATCGGCTCGCTGTCGGGCCGGACCGCCTCAGCGGGCACCTCCGTCTACAACGCGACGAAGTTCGGCCTGCGCGGGTTCGCCCTGGGGCTCCGCCAGGACCTCCACGGCACCGGAGTCGGCGTCTCGGTGGTGCAGCCCGGATTCGTCCGCGACGCCGGGATGTTCGCCGACACCGGCGCCGCTACGCCCGGGGGAGCCCGTACGGTCTCCCCCGGCCAGGTGGTGGCCGCGGTGATCGGCGCGATCGAGCGCGACCGGGCCGAAGTGAACGTCGCACCGCTGGAGTTGCGCCTGGGCAGCGCCGTGGGCGGGCTCTTCCCGAGCCTGGCCGCCCTGGTCCAGCGCCGGGCCGGGGCCGACCGCGCCGTACGGAGGATCGCCGAGAGCCAGCGGAACAAGCGCTGAGCGGTCCGACAGCTCCACAAGCCCGTGCTGCCGGGCCCATTGACACGTCAATGGGCCCATGACACGGTTTCGCGACCCAGCGAGACAACGTTGTCAGTGGAGGGTACGTATCTCATGCGGCTGCCGGTCGGAAGGATGCGTGCACGCACAGCGGGGGCGAGCCTGCTGACCGCGGTGCTGCTGTGCAGTGGTGTACCGGTGCTGCTACCGGCCGCCTCCGCTCCGGCCGAGCCCGCCGAGCTGGTGAATCCGTTCGTCGGCACCCAGAACTTCGGCAACACCTTCCCCGGTGCGAGCGCGCCGTTCGGCATGGGCAAGCCCACGTACAACCCGAACAACGAACCGGATCTGCACGCGCCGTACATGTATCTGTGGGCGGGCGCACCGGCGAAGACCGCGACCGTGGTGCGGGCGGCGATGACCCTGTTCACCAACGGCCCGGACGGGATGACCGGCAACGACGACCTGGGCACCATGTCGGCGTGGTACGTCTTCTCCTCGCTCGGCCTCTATCCGACGATGAGCGGTGCGAACTTCCTGGCACTGTCCAGCCCGCAGTTCGCGTCGGCGACCGTCCGGATCGGTTCGTACGGCAAGCGGCAGGGCGGCACCCTGAGGATCACGGCGCCGGGGGCCGGTGACAGCAGGCGGTACGTCCGGAGCGTGTCGCTGAACGGCCGGGATGTGCACCGGACATGGCTCGACTGGGACGGCATCGCGCACGGCGGCACACTCACCCACGAGCTCGGCACGTCACCGTCCTCCTGGGGGACGGCCCCCGGCGACGAGCCGCCGTCGGTCGGCGGAGCTGCCGCCGACGGTGGGAGGTAGCCCCGCGGAAGGCCGGTGAGCCGCGAGAGAACCCCACCCTCGTCGGCGAGAGTGGGGCTCCTGGCTCTGCTCTGTCAACGATCCGGCTCAGCCGGCTCAGGTCGGGAAGTCTCCGGCCTTCACAGCCGAGACGAAGGCGGACCAGGCGTCAGCAGGGAAGACCAGCGCCGGACCCTCGGGGTCCTTCGAGTCACGGACGGGCATGACAGCCCCGTAACCGTCCGCAACCTCGACGCAATTGTCGCTGGACGCGCTGCTGTAGCTGCTCTTGCGCCACTGGGCGTTGTTCAGATCAGGTCGTGTGGCGCGCATGGGTAGCGGTCATCCAGTACCTCTCGGATCAACTTTGCCGTTGCGTCCGGTGAGAGTGCGTTGGCTTGCAGGCGGTCGTAGACGGCCGCGTACCTGATGACATTCATCGTCCGGTTCTTCGATCAGTCTGCCCGAGCGGATGCCCTCGCTATAAGCCATTTGTCCGCCAGGAAGGGTGAGCAGCGTCAGCGAACCACCCAGCGCGGCAGGTTCCACACGGTCGTACGGCAAGACCTGGACATCGGCGCGCGGCCGTGCTGCCAGCTCCAACAGGTGCTCCAGCTGTACCCGCATGGCCGCACGGCTGCCGACGATCCGGTACAGACCTGAGCTGCCGCGTCGTCCGAGCCGACAGCCGCTCGCGTCACCGTGAGGACACCTCGTGTGTCGCCACTCTGGCGGTCACGCCTGCACCATGGCGATGAGCCCCCCGTCTTCGGACGGGGGGCTGCATGGGGTTTCAGGTGCCGTCACACCTCCTGGTAGTTGGTACGGGATGGTCGGGGCTGTCCAGCCAGACCCAGTGGCCCCGGTTGTCCACCGTGAGGCCGAAGCGCTCGAAGCCGGGCTGACCTTGCTGGTACCACCACCGCCAGGCAGCCTCCAACTCGTCCCACAGCCTCCGAGGGCCGGACTGCGCGACCGGGTACTCCGCTCCGCCCTTCTCGTAGTCAGCCGTGGCCCAGCTCGTCACGTCCGTATCGAACAGCCACAGCCGGTACGCCCCCTCCCCACCTGGCTCGACCCGACAGAAGAGACCGGGCACCTGCACGCCAATGGCGAACATGTGGATCCAGTCGCCCACGTCGTCGGGCGAGAGCGTCGTCGTGGATGCCACTCCACCCGCCGGCCACTCCTTGCCGCCGAGGTACCGGCGCGTGGTCGGCAGGCTCTTGCGCTGCTCTCGCAGGCGCATGAATGCCGAGGAGCCTACGAACGAACCCGAGGCGTATCCGTCGTCGTCGACCATGAGCCGGGCGATCGCTTCTCCGCCATACGTCGGACCCCACGGCGCGACAATGATGGAGCCCGGTTTGGCCTGCCCCACCCACTGGGACGGGATGTGCCCGACAGAGCAGGTCGCAATGATCCGGTCGTACGGGGAGCTCTTGCCGTATCCCTGTGTGCCGTCGCCGACGACGACCAGAGGTGTGTAACCGGCGGCGAAGAGATGCCCCTTCGCCTCCGTGGCCGTGGCCTCGTCCACCTCAACCGTTACGACGTTGTCATCCCCGACCCGATGAGCCAACAGGGCGGCATTCCAGCCCGTGCCCGTGCCGATCTCCAGCACATGGTTGCCTTCCTCCACACTCAGTGCGTTGAGCATGGAGAAGACCATGGTTGGCATGGAGTTCGAGGAGGACGGGGTCTTCCCCTTACCCGGTCCGGTGTAGGCCCCGTCGTCCCACTGGGTAGTGATGGGCGCGTCCGTGTAGACGGCTTTCCACCACAGTTCGGGGGACTCCGATCGGACCACGCGGTCGTCCTGCCGATTCATCCCCGCCCGACCCGGCCAGATCACGTCTGGGACGAACCGGTCTCGCGGCACGGCCTTGAACGCCGACAGCCAGTCGCATGTCAGCGCTCCCGATTCCATGAGCCCGGAGGCCAGCCGGTCGGGGCTGGCCTCCGTCACCTCCTGAGCAGTCACTTACTTCCCGTCCGCCGGACCCTGGCCGTCGTTGGTGTTGCCGCCCTCATCGGAGCCGCCTCCACCGTGCTTGTTGCCGGAGTTGCTGTCATCCTGCTGGCTCCCGCCGCTATCGGATCCGGACGCTTCGCCATGCTTCGACATGATGGACTCCTTCTCTCGGCGCTGATGGGTTTCCTTCGTACTGTTCTTGCCATGCGCACCCGTCCCGACCGCCCGACCTGTCCTCATCAGTGGGGGACGGCCGGAACGGGGACTTGCACCCGTCCCGGCGAGGCTCCATCCAGGCGGGGCACCGGAGATGGAGTCATCTCGCCGAGACGGGAGTTCAGTTGGACAGTGGGCGGTACACGAGGCGTGGCTCGGCCATGAACCACAGCCCCTTGCCTTCAAGGATCATCTGGCCACCAGGGGGGCTCCGCTCGCGACTGGTCCCACGCCGCAGTCACGCCCTCTCCTCGATCCACTCGGCCAAGCGAGTGATCAGATCAGCTGAGGCGCTGCCGAGATCCACCATGGACCTTCCCATCACGGGGTAGGTGCCCTGGACGGTGGGGAGAGTGAAGCCCGCGCTTCGGAGAGCACTGTTCAACTTGACTGCCGCTTCGCGGCCCTGACTGATGGACTTGTCCGCGCCGTCCGCCTTCTCGCGCTTCACGGGCCCTCCCTCGTCGGCTGCTGTCTGTAATCAGTCAACTGCGGAGGATCAAGATCGGTTAACACAAAGCTTGCACAACTGCTTCCGGCCAAGCTTCAGTTGACGAGAGCGAGACCCTGACATGGAAGAGTTGGTGCCATGGAGAGCACGCCCGCCGCAGGTGAGAACATCGCTGTGCTACGCAAGGCGCGAGGCGTAGGCCAGGCCAGGCTCGCTCGGGATGCAGGAATCTCACTGTCCTACCTGAGCAAGATCGAGGTGGGGCTCAGACCGGCCACACCACCCGTCGTCGCGGACATCGCCAAAGCGCTTCACGTCCCCACGGCCAGGATCTACGGCCAACCTTTCCTCGGCCCATCAGAACAGGCCGACTTGCTCAACGACCTCCGCAGCGCAGTCCGGCGACACACGCTCCCCAAGGAGGACATGCCCACTCGTGATGTCCTGTCAGCAGCCCTCGGCAGGGCGGCTGAGCTCCGGGCCGAGGCCCGGTATCTCGAACTACTGCGAATGCTCCCGAAGCTCCTGGGGCAGACCACAGCAACCGCCCTGACCGCCGGAGGTGACGCCACGGCATGGGGGCAGGTGGCCGACGTGTACGGGTGCGCCTACGCCGTCGCCCACCGTCTGGGCCAGCCCGACCTCGCCGATATGATCGTGTCTCGACAGAGCTGGGCCGCCCAGCAGACCTGGAATCCCGAGGCCGAGGCTGCGACAGCCTGGAACGAGGCCGGCACGTACCAGAGCGCGGGCATGTATGAGGACGGGCTGGCCATAGTCGAGCGGGCCATCTCCAAGTTCGAGGCGGCGGGACGCGGGAGTGGGCCCAACAGGATCATCCCTCTCGGATCTCTCCACCTCCGAGGGGTCGTCCTGGCCTCCCGGCACAAGGACAAGCGCGCCACTGAAGACCATCTGAGCAAGGCTCGGGAACTGGCCAGAGACCTCCCCGATGACGTCGTCCGGCACAACCTGACGTTCGGCGGCGGGAACACGGCTCTGTATGAGCTGGCTGCCCACGTCGAGCTGGGACAGCCGGACAAGGCGTCGGAGATGGCCGGACCCCTGATCACCGCACCTCCGACAGGCTTGAAGCCGAACAGGGTGGGTCGGCTGTACATCGACGCCGCCCGAGCCCGACTGGCGACCAAGGACCTCCAGGGGGCCGAGGAAGCACTGAAGGCAGCCTTCTCCGTTGCCCCGCAGATGGCGGAAGTGCATCCCATGAGCCGCGAGGTTCTCCGGGTCCTGTTCGTGCTGCACCAGAGGAGCCGGCCGGACCTGGTGGCCATGGCGAGGAAGTCCGGGTTGTCCTGAAGCGCCGCCCCTCCTGGTCTCTGGTTGCCGCCCGGGCCACGGGACGGCAGGCGGATGTGCCGGGTTGGTTGCTGTGGCCTCAACCCCCGGCGCCGCGCCATGTTCGCGTCGGCGTCAGCGGGCGACCTTCTCGGCCAGGTATTCCTCCCAGGTCCGCCGGCCCACCGCGCGGTCGGGCGCGGTCAGAGCCCCGGAACGAGAGCCCGCGCCGACCTTCCCCGGGATGAACACCGGCAGGACGAGGCGGCGCTTGCCCGCCGCCCGCAGCCAGCTCCCGGCCAGCCGGTCTGCCGTGTACACCGTTGGCCCGGCCAGGTCCGGCACCTGGCCGGCCGGTCCGTCCAGCGCCGACTCGACGAGCCGGTCCGCGACTTCACCCGGGTCAACCGGCTGGCAGACCGTGCGGGCCGGCACGATGACCACGGGCAGCTTGGACAAGACGGTAAAGGCCCTGTCCAGCAGCTCGGGGAACTGAGTGGCGCGTAGATTGGTCCAGCCGATTCCCGAAGCCGCCAACAGCCGCTCCCCTTCCAGCTTGATCCGGTAGTAGGGGTAGGGGATCCGGTCGATGCCGACGATGGAGATGTTGACGACGTGCTCGATCCCGGCTCGCTCCGCGGCCTCCAGCAGGTGGTGGAAGGCCGGGATGTCGTTCTTGAAATGCCGGATGTCGGTCGCACAGTGAATGATCGTACGGACCCCGGCGAACGCCTCGTCCAGACCCGCGCCGCTCGCCAGGTCACCGGTGAACCAGGTCACCCCCGCATCGCCTGGCCGCACGGCCCTGCGGGTGAGCGCCCGCACCGGCAACCCGGTGCGGCGCGCCCGCTCCAGCACCTCGCGGCCGAGTACGCCCGTCGCACCGGTCACCATGATCCCGTCGTTCTTCATCAGCCAGCCCTTCTCGTGTTGCTGTCACTCATGAAGAACCGACGACTCACGTGTTCTGTGACGGCTCCCGCAACTGACCGGCCAGAAAGGCCAGTTTGTCGGGGTTCACGACGATCCGGATCCCGATGATCCCCGCCTCGCCGACCTCCAGCGCACCCAACGAGGTCAGCTCGCCGTCCTCCCAGCCAAGCGCCACCGCACTGCCGTTCGCCTCGACGATCTCTGTCCGCACCCCACTCGCCCAGCGGGTGAACAGGCCTGCCAGGTACCGAGCCACCCTCTCCCGGCCCACCACCGGCCGCCGCGCCGCACCGACCTTGCCGCCACCGTCCGACCACGCAACCACGTCGTCGGCAAGCAGCGCCTCCAACTGCTCCATCACCCCCTGCGCCGCCGCATCCAGAAACCGGGCCAGCAACCCGCTGCTCGACTCCGGGGACGACACGAACTTCCGCCGGCCGTCCGTCACATGCTGCTTCGCCCTGCGGTACAGCTGACGCGCGTTCGCCTCCGAGCAATCGATCACGCCCGCGATGTCCCGATGGCTGTAGCCGAACGCGTCACGCAGCACCACCGCCGCGCGCTCCGGCGGCGTCAGACGCTCCATCAACACCAGCACCGCCAGCGACACCGCCTCTCGCTGCTCCACCATCTCCATCGGCCCCAGTGCCCCGCCATCGGTCCGCACCGGCTCCGGCAGCCACGGCCCCGGTGCAGTGACCTGCCCGGGCTCGGCTCCATGCCACCGCAGGTACGCATCCTGCACGGCATCCTCCGCCTCCGCCGCCGACCCGAGCATCCGGTACGCCAACGAGAACAGCCGGGGCCGGTGCTCTTCGAACTGCTGCGCCTTGTCCATGAGCGCAACGCTAGAAGATCATTGAAGATCTTGGTCGGGGCGTCTTACCGGGGCCAGGCGCGACTCGAGTGCGGGCGGTTCACCTCGGTGTCCTGTTCAGGCCGACCGCAGGTCGCCCCGCGTTCGCCGGGCGCGGAGAGCGTGTACGCCCATGGGGACAGACACGGCTTCCCGGTGGCGGCGGCTTCCGCTGCGCGAGATCGCGTGTCTCGTCCCCGTCGCGGCGGTGGCCGTCTGGGCTACGGGGCACTGGCGGGTTGTCGCCGAGGGTTCCGGCAGGCTGCTGACCGCCGAGCCCGGGTGGCTGGTGGCGGCCGGGGCGGCCACCGTTCTGGCGTGGGTGGCGGCAGCCTTCACCCGGCAGGGCGCGGTCGTCGACCGGCTGCCCGCCGCCCGGCTGCTGGCCACCCAGTTCGCTGCCTCCTCGGCCAATCACCTGCTGCCGTCCGGCCTCGGTGCGGGGGCGGTCAATCTGCGCTTCATGGCGGTCTGCGGGCTGCCACTGGCGCGCTCCTCCGCCGCGCTCGCGCTCTACCTGCTGGCGGAGGCGGTGGCGCGCGTCGCCCTGCTGCTGGTGCTGCTCGCCGTCTTTCCGCACGCGCTGCGGATCGGCCATCTGCTGCCCGGGGCGGGCGCGGACACGCTGATACTGACGGCCGGCGGGCTCCTCTGCGCCGTCCTGCTCGCGCTCGGCCTCGTACGGCCGTGGCGCAGGGCCGTACGCACGTTCCTGAACACCGCACTCAGCGAGGCGCGCTCGGTGCACGCCAGACCCGCCCGGGTGCTCGCCCTGTGGGGCGGATCGCTGGCCTTCCCCGCGCTCCAGGCCGCCGGGCTGGTGGCGGTCGGCCTCTCGCTGCACGTCCGCGTTCCGGTGATGCACCTGGCGGTCGCCTATCTCGCGGCCAGCATCCTGGCCGCGGCGATCCCGGCACCGGGCGGCATCGGATCGGTCGATGCCGCCCTGGCCGTGGCACTGGTCGCCGCCGGGGTCCCGGCCGCCGCTGCCGCCGCCGCGGTGCTGGCCTTCCGGCTCATCACGGTGTGGCTGCCGCTGCTTCCGGGTGCGCTGGTGCTGGGCGCGCTGGTGCGCCGGAAGGTGCTCTGAGCGCCCGCAGGCAGCGGCGTGCAACCGGCCCCGGGGGTGGGGGGAACGGGCATGCGGGCCGCTGGGGCACCGCCCAACTGGCGGTTAAGTCGGCCGTCTGACCACCATTCGGGCGGGCTGGTGCGAGCCGTTGCCCCGTGGCAGGATGCACGGCGCGGGTCCACTCACCTTAACTGGCCGTGAGGGACCGGATACTTGCTGGTTCAAGGACGGTGCAGATGGCAGTCGGGGACGGCAATTCGCCGAAGGCTGCGGGCAGCGCACTCGCCGAGCGGCTCAACTACCTGTTCGCCCATATGCACCCGCCGGGCGCCCCGTACACCAACGCGTACGTGGCCGACGAGATCAGCCGCGGGACCGACGCGTACGGCGGGGTCAGCCTCACCGAGCAGTATCTGTCGATGCTGCGCAACGCCAAGCGGGCCAACCCCAGCCCCGATGTCCTGCGCGCCCTGGCCAAGTTCTTCGCCGTACCCGTCGGCTATCTGATGGGAGACCTGTCGGCGTCCCAGGCCGAGCGGGTGGAGGAGGAGGTCCAGTTCCTGGTCGCCATGCGCGACCAGCGGGTGCGTGCCATCGCCCTGCGGTCCGTGGGCCTCCCGCCCGAGGTCCAGGACAGTCTCACCGCGATCATCTCCCAGTTCCGGCAGCAGATGAACCTCCCGGCCGACCCGCCCGACCCGGGTGGTGAGGCTCCCCGTGGCGAGCGGTGAGAGCGACCCGCTCTTCTATTCATGGCGACGGACCGGCGACGAGGACGGTGCAGACATGCGCGGACGACTGGGAGGAATGCGCCGACGGTGCAAGCAGCTCATCAAGGAACTCGGGCTGCCCGCGTCGACCGATCTGCACGGTCTGTGCGATGTCGTCTCCCACCGCGTCGGGAGCCCCATCCATCTCGTCCCGATGAGCCTGGACGGCGTGGTCTCCGGCATGACGGCGACGACCGACGACGGCTTCTGGATCTTCTACGAGCTCAAGACCTCCCCGTGGCACCAGGTCCACATCGTGCTGCACGAGATCGGCCATCTCCTCCTCGGCCATGAGCAGGACCCGGCCGTCACCGCGGAGGCCCTCCAGGTGTGGACGCCGTCGGTCGACGTCATGACCGCGATGCGCCGGCTGGGGATGACCATGAACTTCGCCCGCCACCACTGCTACGACAACCTCACCGAGCGCGAGACCGAGGTCCTGGGCACCCTGCTGATGGAGCAAGTGGTGCCCTCGTCGGCGGACCACGGCCTGCCGGTACGCGGGCAGGCGGCCGAGCTCGCCGCCTCACTCGGCCCGGCCCTCCGGCACGTACGGAATCTGAAGGACCGTGAGCCCGGCGGCAACGAAGGGGAGGACGCGCGTGTTTGACGTCCTGTACCTCTGCTTCGGCGCCGTCGCGGCCACGATCGTCGCGTACAAGACCCGTGCCTGGCTCCGGGATCTCCGCAACGTCGACCTGGGCCTGATCTGCCTCATGACCGCCGGTGTCCCGGTGGTGTTCCTTCTCTCCGCCCCCAGCGTGTACCGCGCGTTCGACCGTATGGTGGGCGTGGCGAACCTGGCCATGGTCTTCCTGTACTCGTCCGTGGTGATGTTCGCCGTCGGGGGCCTGGTGCTGATGCTGCGCTGGACCAGCGGGACGGACGAGGCCGCCCGCGCCCGTACGGTGAAACGGACCCGCGCCGTTGTGGCAGCCGTGGCGGCGGTCTGGACGGTCGCGATCGTCTTCTTCGCCGTCGGCCGGCCGGACGCCGTGGAGCACCCCCGCGACTTCAGCACCGCGTACGCCTCCACCCCCGTGGTGGTCTTCCTGATCCTTTATCTGGCCATCTTCGGGTCCAGTCTCGGCGCGCTCGGGCTCCTGTGCCCGCGCTACGCCTCCCGCCTGGGCGGCTCCTGGCTCGCCCGGGGCCTGAGAACGCTCGCCGCCGGATGCTGGCTGGGGCTGCTGTACTGCAGCTGCAAGGTGGTCGGCTTCGCCTTCTCCTGGGCGGGCCACGAGGTCTACTGGCTCTCCAACGGCGTGGCTCCGCTGAGCGCTTCGGTCGCCGCGATCCTGGTCCTGCTCGGGTTCGCCCTGCCCGCCATCGGCCCCCGCGCGTCCGCCTGGCGAAGGCTGCGGCGGCTGCACCCGCTGTGGCAGACGGTCATCTCCGGCGCCCCGGAGGTGACCATGGGGAACTCCGGCTGGTCGCGCCGGTGGCCCGTGGGCGGGCTGGAGTGGCGGGCCAACCGGCAGATGGCGGAGATCCGGGACGTCCAGCGCGGGATCCGGCGGCATGTCGAAGCCGATGTCCTCGACATCGCACGGGCCAGAGGACAGGCCGCCGGCCTCGACGAGCGGACGCTGGCCGCCGTGGTGGAAGCCGCCGCGCTCCGCCGCGGCCTGCTGAACCAGGCCGTCGGCCATGTGCCGGAGCACGGAGCCGACAGCGTGGTGGTGACGGGCGGCGCCGAACCGGCCGAGGAGCACGAGCACTTGGCGCGGGTCGCGGACGTCTACCGACTGCCGCTGGTGGACGAGGTGCTCGAGGAATTGCGGGAGCGGAGCGCCGCACGGCGCCGCTGACAGCGGCGCCCAGGAACGAGGTGGCCCGGCACGGGGGTCCGGGCCGCCTGCGACAAGGGCGGCGCCGGGGACGATGGTCCCGGCGCCGCCCCTGCGACCTTCTGCCGATCCCGGGGCAGCGCGGCGGTGCCGGGATGACAACCCCGGGATGTCCCCCGTACGAGCCATGTCCCGGTCGGCGGCCGGTGCCTGGAGTGAGGAGGGCCACCCGCATCCATGGGGTCCGGCCAGGTGATCCGGCCACGCGGATACTGAGACGCCACGGCGGTGTCCTGGGGAACCGCCGTGTGCCGGGTGGGAGTTGCCGGGCCAGGGCCTAGAGTCGGGTTTCATGCAGAACACTGTCGTGTCCGGCTCCCCGGGCCCCTTAGATGCTTCAGCACTGATCGCCGACCCGTACGCCGCGTACGCCGCACTGCGGCAAGCGGGGCCCGTCCACCGGATCACCGGCCCGGACGGGCGGCCCGCGTGGCTGGTGACGCGCTATGACGACGTCCGGCGGGCTCTCGCCGACCCCCGGCTCTCGCTGGACAAACGGAACGCGCTGCCGGGCAACTACCGGGGCTTTGCGCTGCCGCCCGCCCTGGACGCCAACCTGCTCAACATGGACCCGCCGGACCATACTCGGGTACGCCGTCTGGTGGTGAAGGCGTTCACCCCCGGCCGCGTCGAGAAGCTGCGCGAGCCGGTCCAGCGGGTCGCCGACGAACTACTCGACGCCGTCGAGCCCGAGGGCCGTACGGATCTGCTCGCCTCGTACGCGGGGCCGCTGCCCATCACGGTGATCTGCGATCTCCTCGGCGTCCCGCCGCGGGACCGGCGCGACTTCCGCGCCTGGACCGACGCCCTGATCACCCCGGACCCGGAGCGGCCCGCGGCGGCGAAGGAGGCGATCGGCCACATGCTCCGCTTCTTCACCGGGCTGATCGCGAGCAAGCGGGCGGAACCCGGTGACGACCTGCTCTCCGATCTCATCGCGGTCCGGGACGACGACGGTGGCGGGTCCGAGACCGGTCCCCGATCGGGCTCCGGCGGCGACGACCGGCTCTCCGAGGACGAACTCACCTCTCTGGCCTTCCTCATCCTCTTCGCCGGATACGAGAACACCGTCCATCTCATCGGCAACTCCGTGCTCGCCCTGCTGGACCATCCGGAGCTGCTGCGTGAGTTGCGCGAGAACCCGGCCGGACTCGCGTCAGCGGTCGAGGAGTTCGCCCGCTACGACGGCCCGGGGCCGCTGGCGATCCGCCGCTTCCCCCGCGAGGACACGGTCATCGGTGGCGTGACCGTCCCGGCGGGAGAGACCGTGCTGCTGGCCATCGCCTCCGCCAACCGGGACGCCGGCCACTTCCCCGAGCCGGACCGGCTGGACCTGCACCGCGGCCAGTCCGGGCACCTCGCGCTGGGGCACGGCATCCACTACTGCCTCGGCGCCCCGCTCGCCCGGATGGAGACGGAGATCGCGCTCGGGACTCTGCTGAGCCGCCTTCCCGGCCTCGCCCTCGACGTCCCGCGCGAGGAACTGCGATGGCGGCCCTCGATCCGGGCCCGCGGTCTGCTCTCGCTCCCGGTCTCCTGGCAGCCGGGTCCACGGGCGGGCGGCTGACCTCGGCTCACCTCGACCGAGCACCCCGCCCGACGCGCATGCGCGCCGCGAGGAGAGCTTCACCGTGTGGTGGCCGAGGAGCCGACCGTACGGGGAAGCGCGGGACCATACGGGGTCCCGGCCCGGGGCCCCGTACCCCTGCTGCCCCGCTGCGCTGCCCCGCTGCCCCGCTGCCCCGGGAGCGTCGGCCGCTCTCTCCCCGCGCCGGGCCTCCCGCCGGGCCCGTCGGCACGCCCGGCGGCCCGGGCACCTCAGCGCGCGTACAACGCCGCGATCTCCTGGGCACAGAACTCTTCGATACGTCGGCGTCTGAGCTTGCGCGTGGGGGTGAGCATGCCCTGCTCCTCGGTGAACGGGGTGGCCAGTATGCGGTAGTTCCGGATCGACTCCGACTTCGAGACCTGGGTGTTGGCGGCCGACACCGCCCTGCGGATCTCGGCTTCCAGGTCGGGGTCCGCCACCAAGTCCTGGAGTACGAGCGGGGGCTTGCCGCGGAGGTTCAACCAGTGCGCCACGGCCTCGAGGTCCAGCGTGACCAGGGCGGCCACGTACGGCCGGTCGTTCCCGACGACGACGCAGTGCTCGACCAGCGGATGCTCCCGCACCCGCTCCTCCAGCGGCGCGGGCGAGAGCGTCTTGCCGCTGGCGGTGACGATGGTCTCCTTCTTGCGGCCGGTGATGGTGAGGTAGCCGTCCTCGTCCAGGGAGCCCAGGTCCCCTGTGGAGAGCCAGCCGTCCCGTAGCGCCTCTGCCGTGCCGCCGGTATCGTTCAGATAACCGGAGAAGACCGTCCCGCCGCGCAGCAGGATCTCGCCGTCGTCGCCCAGGCGCACCGTGGTACCGGGCACCGGCCTGCCCACGGTGCCGAAGCGGACCCGTCCGGGCGGGTTGGCGGTCGCCGCCGAGGTGGACTCCGTCAGCCCGTACCCCTCGTAGATCGTCACCCCGGCGCCGTCGAAGAACAGCCCGAGCCGGCGCCCCATGGTCGAGCCGCCGCTCACCGCGTTGCGCACCTTGCCGCCCATCGCCTCGCGGACCTTGCCGTAGACGAGCGCGTCGAAGAACCGGTGCTGTATGCGCAGCGAGGTGCTCGGTCCCGGGCCGGTCCCGAACGCTCGCTGCTCCCGCGCCTCGGCGAAGCGCACCGCGACCTCCACGGCCCTGTCGAAGGCGGTGAGATGCCCGGCCTCCTCCGCCCTGTTCCGCGCGGAGTTGAAGACCTTCTCGAAGACGTAGGGGACCGCGAGGACGAAGGTCGGGCGGAAGGCGGCCAAGTCGGGGAGCAGGGCCTGCGCCGACATGTCGGGCTGGTGTCCCAGACATCCCCGGGCCCTGATCGCCGCGACCTCGACCATCCGGCCGAAGACATGCGCGAGTGGCAGGAAGAGCAGGGTGGACGGCCGGGCTTCGCCCGCGGGCTCGAAGATCGGGCGCCAGCGCGCGATCAGGTTGTCGCACTCGGCCATGAAGTTGGAGTGGGTGAGCACGCACCCTCGGGGACGGCCGGTGGTGCCGGAGGTGTAGATGACCGTGGCGACCGCACCGGGCGTGACCGCGAGCCGGTGACGGTGCACAACGGTGTCAGGGAGACGGGCGCCGTCCGCGGTCAGCGTCTCGACCGCGCCCGCGTCCAGCTGCCACACCCGGGTCAGCTCCGGGAGCCCGTCGAGCGTGGAGCCGAGGGTCATCGCCTGCTCCTCGTGCTCGACCACGCACGCCACGGCCTCGGTGTCGTGCAGGATCCAGCGGACCTGCTCGGCGGACGAACTGGGGTAGACCGGGACCGGTTGAGCGCCGATGGTCCACAGGGCGAAGTCGAACAGCGTCCACTCGTACCGGGTGCGGGACATGATGGCGACCCGGTCGCCGAACCGGACTCCCTGCGTGAGCAGCCCCTTGGCCAGCCCTGTCACCTGGTCACGGAATTCCGCGGCGGTCACGTCCCGCCACTGGCCGTCCACCTTGCGCCCGAGCTGCGTTCTCCCGGGGTCCTCCGAGGCATTGTCGAAGACGGCGTCGGCGAGGCCGCCGACGTGGGGAGCGGTTGCCAGGGCCGGCACGGTGAACTCGCGCACAGGTGTGCAGATTAGCCTGCCGGCCGGCCCGGCAACAGGTCTCAGGAGGTCCTGGAGAGTTCCTCGATACGCCGCCGCAGTTTGCGCATCCCGCCGAGCCAGCGTTCGGTGTCGGTGGCACGGAGGGCGTAGTGGTCCCGCACTTCGGGGTGCGGGAGGATCAGGAACCGCCCGTCCGCGAGCCCTTCCATGACGCTGGCTGCCACCTCCTCCGGTTCGAGGACGGCGCCCCCGAGCACGGCCTTCGCCGACGCGTCGCTGCGCTCGTACATCTCGGTCCTCACGCCCTGCGGGCACAGCACCTGGACAGTGATGCCCTTGTCGCCGTGGGTGGCCGCGAGCCACTCGGCGAAGGCGAGCGAGCCGTGCTTGGTCACCGAGTACGACGCGGAGTCGAGGTGGGTGAGGAGCCCGGCGGCGGACACCGTGGCCAGAAGGTGGCCACGGCCCCGCTCGAGCCACGGCCCCAACAGTGCACGGGCCGACCTGACATGCGACATCACGTTCACCTGCCAGACGCGCTCCCACACCTCCTCCGCGGTGTCGACCCCGCCACCGGGCTCGATGCCGGCGTTGGCGCAGAACAGGTCGATCTCGCCGAGGTGGGTACGCGCAGCCGCCACCAGAGCGGCCACGCCGTCCTCGGTACTGGCGTCACCGGCGACGGCGAGCCCGCCGACCTCGTCGGCCACGCGGGCCGCCGCGGCGCCGTCCAGGTCGTTGACGACGAGCCGGGCTCCCTCGGCGGCGAACCGGCGGGCCAGCGCCGCGCCGATGCCCGAACCCGCGCCGGTGACCACGACTCCCGCGTCCCGCAGGTCAATACCGCCCGCCCGTTTGCCGCCCATCAGGCCTCATCCGCGATCTTGAGGACGAGCTTGCCGGTGTTCTCCCCGCGGAACAGCCGCAACAGCGTTTCGGGGAAGTCCTGCACGCCTCCCTCGACGACGTCCTGCACCGCCTGGAGCCGGCCCGCTGCGAGCCACTCGGCCAGCTGGGCAACGCCCTCCGCGTACCGGTCCGCGTAGTCGAAGACCACCATCCCGGTCATCGAGGCGCGGTTGACGAGCAGCGACATGTAGTTGGCCGGGCCCTTCACCGGCTCCACATTGTTGTACTGGGATATCGCGCCGCAGATGACCACGCGGGCTCCCCGCGCCAGCCGGGTCAGCACGGTGTCGAGGATATCGCCGCCGACATTGTCGAAGTACACGTCCACGCCGTCGGGCGCGTGCTCCCGCAGCTCCTTCTTCACGTCCTGGGACTTGTAGTCGATGGCCGCGTCGAATCCGAGCTCGTCCACGAGCATCCGGCACTTGCTCTCGCCACCGGCGATGCCGACGACGCGGCAGCCGATGATCTTGGCGATCTGGCCCACCAGGCTGCCGACCGCACCGGCCGCACCGGACACCACGACGGTCTGCCCGGGCTCCGGGCGCCCGATGTCGATGAGGCCGAAGTAGGCCGTCATCCCCGGCATGCCGAGGGTCCCCAGATACACGGAGAGGGGGGCCAGCGCCGGATCGGCCTTGGTGACGCCGCGGCCGTCCGACAGGCAGTACTCCTGTACGCCGAAACCACCCGATACGTAGTCCCCCACGGCGAAGCCGTCGTGCCGGGAGGCGACGACCCGGCCCACCGCGCCCGCGCGCATCACCTCGCCGATCTCCACCGGAGGGATGTACGACTTGCCGGCGTTCATCCAGCCGCGCATCGCGGGGTCGAGCGAGAGGTAGATCACCTGCACCAGCAGCTGTCCGTCGGCCGGCTCGCCGACCGGCTCCTCGACCTGGTCCCAGTCGGTGGTCCGCGGCAGCCCCACGGGGCGGGCCGCCAGGCGGTACTGGTGGTTGGTGCGGCTCATGTGAGCGACTCCTCAGCTGTGGCGTAGTGCACACCGACTGGTCGGTATGTGCTAAGGGAGGTTAGCCCGGCCCCCGGGCCAGGGGCAAGAGAAAGCGGCCCCCTCCTCCCCTGAGGGAGAGAGGGGGCCGCCTGTCACTCCGGCGGTCACCGGGAGAAACCGGTCAGACCGTCGGCATCAGCACACGGGGCGCCCCCTCCCCGCCATTGTGCCGGGCCGCCCAGTTGGTCAGCGCCGTACTGCACGCGTGGTCCAGATGCCGGAGGTCGAGTATGTCGAGCTCGATGATCCGGTCCTTCGGCAGCGCCTCGAGGGTGTCGAGCATCCTGGGCAGGCGCAGGAAGGTCGCGTTGCCCGACAGCACCACCCTGACCGGAGCGGCCTTGTCGGGCCCCTCGTCGACCCGCACCTGGATGTGGGAGGTCTCCCAGGCGGCCTTGGCGACGGCGAGCAGCAGTCCGAGGATCACCCCTTCGAACATGTTGGTCACGACGATGGCGACGGCGGTGACCGCCAGGACCAGCGCCTCGCCCCGGTGTTCCCGCCACAGCGGCCCGATCTCCTTCAGCGGGATGAGCTTGAAGCCGGAGAAGACGAGGATGCCGGCCAGCGAGGCCAGCGGGATCAGGCCGAGTGCGGCGGGCAGCAGTGCCGCGAAGAGCAGCAGCCATACGCCGTGCATCACACGCGAGGCCTTCGTACGCGCGCCCGCCTGGACATTGGCCGCACTGCGTACGATCACCGCCGTCATGGGCAGGGCGCCGAGAACGCCGCACAGGGCGTTGCCCGCGCCCTGCGCCATCAGCTCCTTGTCGTAATCGGTGGCGGGACCGCTGTGCAATCGGTCCACCGCGGCGGCGCTGAACAGGCTCTCCGCGGAGGCGATGAGGGTGATGGCGACGACCGTGCCGATCGCCCCGACCTCCGCCATCCTGCTGAAGTCGGAGGCGCCCGGTGGCCCGATCGCGCCCAGCAGCCCCTTGACCTCCACCGTGTTGACGGGCAGCCGCGCCAGTGCCACCACGGCGGTGGTCAGCGCCACCGCGGCGAGGGGCGCCGGGACCAGCCGGACCTTCGGGGGCATGTGCTTCCAGAAGGCCATGATCAGGACCGTGCCCACGCCGAGTGCGAAGGCGGTCAGCGCACGGGGGGAGCCTGCCACGTCGAGGAACAGTCCGGGCAGGCCCGCGAGGTTGGCGGGCCCCGAGCCGGGCGCCTTCGCGTCGGCCATGGCGTACAGCTGACCGCCGATCAGCACCAGGCCGATACCGGCGAGCATCCCTTCGACCACGGCGATGGAGATGGCGCGGAAAAAACGGCCCAGTCGCAGCGCGCCCATGACCAACTGGAGTACGCCCGCGGCCAGCACGAAGACGCCCAGGGCTCCCAGCCCGAACTCCGTGACCGCTTCCAGGATGAGGACGGTGAGCCCCGCGGCGGGGCCGCTGACCTGGAGGCTGCTCCCGGGGAGCATGCCGGTGACGATACCGCCCACGATGCCGGTCACCAGGCCGAGTTCGGCCGGGACTCCGGAGGCGACGGCCACGCCGACGCACAGGGGCAGGGCCACGAGAAAGACGACGACGGATGCGGCGAAGTCCGCCCGCAGGGTGGAGGCGGAGGGGCGCTCCACGCCGCTGCTCGGGGCCGGGCTCCGGCGGTGGCGTCCGCGCTGCCCGCGCACGCGGGTGTCGGCGCTCACAGCGGAAGGAAGGCGTCGGCGTGCGCCCGGTGGGCGAGCACGGAGCCGGTATGTATCTCGTAGAACCAGCCGTGCAGCGTTAACCGCCCGTCGGCCAGCCCCCGGGTGACGCTTGGATAGCCGCGCAGCCGGTCGAGTTGGCTCAGTACGTGGTCCTGGACCGCCTCCGCGATATCGGGAGTCGAGGGGGCGGCGCCGGCGGGCGGAGATGCCGCGCTCTGCAGCCAGTCGCGGACGGACGGGACGGCCGTGAGGTCTTCACGGCGCACGATGGCTCCGACCGCTCCGCAGTGGGAGTGGCCGCAGATCACGATGTCGGCGACGCCGAGCACCTCCACGGCGTACTCGATCGTGGCGGCCTCGCTCGAGGGCCGGTCGGGGTGGTGGGCGGGAATGATGTTGCCCGCCGTGCGGAGTTCGAAGAGCTCGCCGGGGCGGGCTCCGGTGATCAGCGAGGGGATCACCCGGGAGTCGGAGCAAGTGATGAACAGGGCTTGTGGGGACTGCCCGTTCGCCAGGAGGCTGAACTCGTCCGCGTGTGCGGCGGCGCGTTCGCGGAATGCTCGGGCGTTCTTCGTCAGCATGTGCATGTGGTGTTTCCTCCGGCGTGCCCCGGCGGGGCGCGCGGTGTGGTCGTGCCGGATCACGGTTGCAAGGTGGGGAAGCCGTGCGGAGCCGACTGGTCCGATCAGAACCGGAACACCTGGAGCACTGCGGTCAGAGCTGCCGGGTTCTGCCTGCGGAGTCCGTGCGGAGGGCCGTGGGCCACGGGCAGCGGGCGGATGTGGGAGGCGGCGGAGCCGCCGTCACCGGCCGGGGACGTGAACGGATAGCCGATGTCCGCGGGCGCGTGGACGGTCGGGTAGGGCGACCGGCTGCCGCTGCCGTACGGAAGAGGACCGTCGAGAGGAAGCGGCTCGTCCCACGGTGGGTCGGGGGACAGGGCGTCGGCCTCGTTCGACGTACCGCCGGGGCGCGAGTCGGTGGCTTCGGCGGGATACACCGCTACCTGACACAGCATCAAGACGGCGAACAGGACGGCGCTCAGCGCCGCGAGTCCATCCGGTATTGCCCTGCGCCGTGCCATATGACCTCACCGTCCTTTTGGTCCAACCGGTCAGTAACTCCAGCATCATGAGTCACTGTGACAGAACCACGGCACAGAAGTAGCTGTTTCGTTAAGGATTCGTGAGTTGCACGGTGCTTGACTTCTCGCGGTTCCTGCCCATTTGGCGGAACTCATCACCCCTCACACCGCTCGACACGGCGCGGACAGCTCGGCTGTATAAGGAGGTTGCTCTTCACTCGATCAGTCAGCGGACCGGCCGACCTGGGTGGCCACGCCGAACAGGTGCATCTTCGGGCGCAGTCCGCGGACGTCCGACGGTCTGCAGCACGTGTGCATCCGGCTCGGAGCCGCCGAGTGGCCACCCCTCGCGGATCCGCTCCGCGAGGCCGCCCGCCGGCGGAGGGGTGGCCCTCGCATCTCGGCACGTTCACGCATGAGGCGTCGCGGGGCGGCCGGGCGGCCCCGTCGAACGTGTCAGGGTGGCGGGTGTCAGGTCAGCTCGGACCACTCAGGTTGACGGGCAGGGACTCGACGCCGTAGACGATGGACAACTTCCGGAACGACAGCTCCTCGGGGTCGACGGCAAGGCTCATCCCGGGGAAGCGTCGTACCAGAGCCGGGTAGGCGGCCCGCAGCTCCATACGTGCCAACTCGGCGCCCACGCAGCGGTGAATTCCGTATCCGAAGGCCAGATGAGACGGGGCGTTTCGCGTCGGATCGAACTGCTCCATGTCGAATCCGGAAGCCTCGTCGCGATTGGCCCCGCTCAGTGAGCACAGGACTATGTCGCCCTTCGAGATCCGGGCCCCGGAGATTTCGATGTCCTCACGGGCGAACCTCGGAAACGCCAGCTGAACAACCGTCAGGTAGCGCAGGGCTTCCTCGACGAACGGGTCGACGGCGGCGTCGGTGTCACGGATCGATGCGAAGGCGCCGGGGTTCTGCAGCAACAGCATGGAGCCCAGCGAGAGCATGCTCGTGGTGGTGTCGAGCCCGCCGGTCAGCACCCCGTCGGCCAGACCGGCGAGTTCACGGTCGCCGATCTCGTCGCCATGCTCCTTGATAATCATGCCCAGGAGGCCCTCACCGGGCGAATCGCGCTGCTTCTTGACAACATCCTGAAGATAGGAAAGGGATTCCGTAATAGCCCCCAACGAGGCGTCCGCTCCGCCGGAAAGGTCGAAGCGCGCCGTGCTGAGCTGCTGAAATTCGCGACGTTCGTCGCCGGATACTCCGAGCAATTCGCATATGGTCAGAAAGGGAATCGGCAGCGCGAAGGACTTGACCAGATCGACGGGGTCGGGGGACTTCGCCATGGTGTCGAGGTGCTCGTCGACTATTGCCTGGATCCTCGGCGTGAGCCTGCGCAGCCGGCGCATGGTGAACTCCGGCGCCAGAAGGCGCCGCAGGCGCGTGTGCACCGGGGGGTCGCTGAAACCGAGGCCGCCGGGGTTCTGGTCCTCCACGACTCCGGCCTTTCCCGCCAAGTGGAGGAAGTCGTTGCTGAACCCGTCGGCCGAGCCGAGCACCTTCTTGACCTCGTCATAGCCGGTGACCACCCAGGCATCCATACCGAACGGCAGGGGGACCTTGGCGATCGGCGCCCTTTTGCGCTTTCTGGCCAGGTCCTCCACCGGGTCCAGGCCTTCACGCCGCAGGGGCATCAGCACAGAGTCTGGCAAGAACGACATTTTGGAGGGGGCGAACCCCTTCTTCTGGACCCTTGCAAGATACTTCTGCCCGAGCCGTGCAGCGACGCGGGAGCGGAGATTCGTCATGAGTGTGAATCTATCCGTCCTCAAGTTGGGGAGATGATCCGGTCAAGGCCATGAGTACTGTGAGGAGTTACTCCCCCGGGGATTTACCCGTGGACCCGTGACACAGCCGGGCGACAACCTGGCCGTGACGAGCGCGCGGCATCCGAAGCCAGGAAAACCCCCACGTCGGCCACTCCCCCGGGGCGTCGGCGCGCCCCCCAAGAGGGTAGGTCCCCTATCGCCCGACGAACCGCCGCGGCCCCGCTGCGGCGGTATCGCAACCCTGGTCCATCATAGGCGGGATGTAGACGCGCGTACAAGCACAGCGTGTAAGACGAGCGTATGAACGGTGAGGTAGAATCGAGCAATGGGACACCGCGAAGATCTACTGGTCGGCGCCAAGCGCTGCCTGATCGAAAAGGGGTACGCCCGCACGACGGCGCGGGACATCGTTGCGGCTTCGGGGGCCAACCTCGCGTCCATCGGCTACCACTACGGCTCCAAAGAAGCCTTGCTGAACAAGGCCCTGATGGAGGCCATCAGCGAGTCGGGCGACGAGCTCACCCAGGCCGTGGCCGACAACGACCCGGACGCCCGGCCGCTGGAGCGGTTCGAGCGTGTCTGGACCCGTCTCGTGGACCAGTTCGCCACGCACCGGCAGGTCTGGGTGGCCAGCTTCGAGGCTTTCGCCCAGGTCGACCATGCGCCGGTGGTACGCGAGGCGCTCGCCGACGGTATCGAGCAGGGCCGCGAAGGCATCGTGTCGATCTTCAAAGACGCCGGGATGTTCGGAGATCTGGCCGACAAGGTCTCCGATGGGGAGCTGATGCGGTCGGTCGGCTCGTTCTACCAGGCGCTGTCGATGGGCGTGATGGCGCAGTTGCTGGTCGACCCCGAGCGTGCTCCGACGGGCCGAGACCTGGCCAACGCGCTACGGGTCATCGCGGCCTCGATGCGCACCGATCTCGGCGAAGAGCTGCCCGCCTCCACTGCCTGAGCCGACGGCGGGCTCGCCCCGCACCTCCACGCACAGACGACCGCGGTCCCGGCACAGTCGATGTGTCGGGACCGCGGTCGTCGGTGCGCCGTACACAACAGCCCCGCGGCGTCTCGGGCGGTAGCAGGCCCCACAGCAAGGCCAGTTGTCACCGGTCCATCGGCCGGCCGCCCGCCGAGCTGCCCCTGGACGAACTCCCGTGCTGATTCCCGATCGCTCCCATCTGGCTGCCGCGATGGTCGACGCGGCAGGGCCCGGAACGGGGCGACCCGGGGGCTCCCGGCTCCCCTGGAGGTCCCCCATCTCACGGGTATCTACCGCAAGTTGGGGCCCGGCTTCGTCGCGACGATCTCAGTGAAGCTCGCATCTACGGGATGAGGACAACCTTGCCCGTCGTCGCCCTGGTTTCGAGGGCGGCGTGGGCGGCCGCTGCCTCCGACAGCGGGAACGTCTGTACGGCGGGCACAAGCCTGCCTTCGCCGCCCGCCGCCAGCGCCCGGGCCTCGAACTCCGGCCCTTCCTCCCGCCGGTCGAGCAGAAGCGCCAGGGCGTCGATCACCGTCAGGTCGCGCTCTGTCAGCGTCTCGGGGTCCGGTTCGAAGTCCTGCTGGGAGGCGTTGCCGATCGTGACGTACCGGCCGCCGTCGGCGATCAGCTCGAACGCCGCCCTCGCCTGGTCACCGCCGACCCCGTCGAGTACAACCGTGACGGCGCGGCCGCCCAGCTTCTCGGCGACGCCCTTCTCCCAGGAGGGCTCGTTGTAGTCGACGGCGAGGTCCGCGCCGAGCCCGCTCACGGCCGCCACCTTGGCGGGGCCGCCTGCCGCGCCGATCACCTTCGCGCCGAGGCCGCGCGCGTACTGCACCACCAAGCGGCCGATCCCGCCGGCTGCGGAGGTCACCAGAACAACGTCGTCCGAGGTGAGCTTGGCGACGTCCAGAAGTTGCAGGGTCGTGGTTCCCGTGACGACCATGGCGACGGCCGCCTCGTGCCCCAGTCCGTCGGGAACCCGGTGCACGGACTCCAGGTCGGCGACCGCCAGTTCCGCGTAGCCGCCGGGCGCGCCGGCGGAGGTCACGACATCCCGCCCGATCCAGGCCGGGTCCACCCCGGCACCCACCGAGTCCACGGCTCCCGCCACCTCGCCGCCGAAGATCGATGGAAGCTCGGGCAGCGGCGGCAAGGTCTCGCTGACCAGGCCCGACCGCATCATCGTCTCGACCAGGTGCACGCCCGCCGCCCTGACGGCGATGCGCACCTGAGCCGGGCCGGGCATGGGGTCGGTGACGGTTTCGTACCGAAGGTTCTCGGCGGGGCCGAAGGTGTGCAATACGACGGCGCGCATAGCGTCCTCCCAAAGGTCGTGGGCAACTCGCCCCATTGAGCCTGCAACCTCAACCGCACTTAATGTCAACGCAGTCATCCGCCAAGCCGGTAGAGCGGTAGGCGGGCAGGCCTGCAGAGCCGATGGCGTACGGACTCCGTGAGAGCCCGTCACCCCGAGGTGGGTGCTCCGGCGCGTCTGCAGGGGGGACCGGCAACGGCCCGCAGCCGGGGAGTCCGGGGTACCGCGCACCGAAACCGTGGTTACCTCCCCCGTTTCTCGTGGTTCCCCACAGAGACTTTGTCCGGGCACCGAGGACTTAGCCGGAAATGGTTGATATCGGAGTCCTGGAGTGACTTACTCATGCCCAACGACGCTGAATTCTCCCGACGTCGGACAGAGAAGTCGGACAGAGAAAGAGTGCAACCGTGAAAAACAGCCACAGGGCCGTATTCGGCGTGCTCGCGCTGAGCGCCGCATGCCTCTCCACCGCGGTTTCCTCACCTGCCGCCCACGCAGGATCAGAAAACTACATCCAGATCACGCACAAGGCCGCCTTCGTCGCCAACACCTACTACAACTGACGCGAAGCCGAGAACAAGAACTACTGCAACAACGCTCGGTCGGCAGGCGACTCCTGGAAGGCCCATTTCCCTGCCGATGCGACCGGCGCCATCATCGACCTCAGCCTCTGGCCGGCCTATTCCGCGAAAGCCAGTGCCTCGGTGACCGACACGAACAGGAACCACTTACGAGGTGCGCGGAACCCTCCTCAATCCGACGCTTCTCGAAACGGGCTGCTGACCCCGGCCACCGGGCAGCAGCGTCCTCCGAAAGCACTTCGAGCGGGTTCTCGCGTCATCAACACAGTGAGGAAAGAACAGTGTAACTACGTCCCGAACAGTTCTCGCCGCCGGTGCGGTCACCACGGCGCTCACAGCGCTCGTCTTCGCAATACCGACGGCGTCGGCAGCATCCCTTCCCGAAGTCAATGGCCATATTGACAACTGGGTGAACGAAGGAAGCCCCTCCGTCGTGTACGACAACGGATACCGGGTCGATTCGGCATCCGAGGTCGCCGGCGCGCTGGAACAGTGCAAAAGCAGCGGCGTTTCATGCGCCGCCACAGCCGTAGGCACTCCCAGCCAGGTGACGAAGTGGTACGACGTGGAAAACGCCGGCACGGGCACCGGTCTTATTGAGGCCTGCGGCGCCGGTGAGGGAGAAATCAACCAGACGATCGGCGGAAGTCACACCTTCACCTGGGGATGGAACATCGGCATCAATGCCGATGTCACCCTGGTCAAGGATGTGCTGAAGGTCGGGGCGCCGCACTTCACGACGTCGGTGCCCACCCGCAATCCCCCCTTGAGGGGAATTTCCGTGTCGCAGCCCGGTGATTTTCGCGCCGCCGAACCTGCCGCCCTGGATCGTCACGTCGGAGACGCCGCGTTCCATGTCATGGCCCATCTTCAGCATCCCCTTCTCTCCCTTTTTGATGGTGATCCTTATGTCACCGCTCTTGGTGTCGGCGTGCGTCTCGTTGTACTGCGCACCCTGATGAACGGTCGCTGACCCGGCAGCCCCTCCCGCGAAGCATCCAGGAAAGGTCACCTCATGCGGAAGACGACGACATCGGTGGCATGCGGCGCCGCCGCCCTCGGCCTCGCCGTGGCCGGCGCGACCCTGACGGCGCCGTCCGCAGCCGCCGCTGCCGGCGGCTCGGGCCAGTACATCGGTTTCACGAACAACGGATGGTTCCTCGTCGACACCTGCTACAAGTGGAAGTCCTCGGAAACCGCGGATTCCTGCGATTACGCCAAGCCCATCAACACGGACTGGCGTGTGGAAATCCCCGCGGACGCCGAAGGCGTCAGAGTCGAGGTGACCGTCGCCGGTCAAATCGGCGGCGGTAATGTGTCGCCGCAGATCACCGACCTGAAGCAGAGCCACTGCTACGAACTGAGTGGCTACACCTGGGGCCCCCGAATCGCCCAGAAGGACTGCTAGTCCGTTCCGGAACAACCGAAACGAGAAGGTGAACTCCAGCGTGCGAAACACAAGGCATAAGGTGGCATACGGTGCTGCCGCTCTGGGCCTCTCCCTGGCCGGCGCAGTGCTGACAGCTCCCCCCGCCGCTGCCGGCTCGGACAACTACATCGGGTTCGAGAACGGCGCAGGGTATTTCATCGACACCTGCTACACCTGGACAGGTCCCGATGGAATAGAGAAAAAGAACTATTGCCACAACGCCAAAACGTTCGACACCAGCTGGAAAGCGCACTTCCCCGCGGAAGCGACCGGGGTCACGGTCACCGTAAATTTCACGGGAAGCGCTTCCCAGTACCTCTACATCAACGAGGCCGGCACGAACCACCGCTACAAGTTCACCGGCGCATGGCCCCATGGCCATGTCCTCAAGGTGCACTGCTGATTTCTCGAACCCTCAGGGGCCCGCCGGTGAAATCCGGCGGGCCCCACATCATGCCGTCACCGCGCGAAGGACGCGGATGCGATTCCTCTTCCACGGACCGACGATTGAGTGCAAGACGTTTCGGTACGCGCGAGGAGGAGGTGCGCGGGTGTCCCCCGAGGCTTCCCGCCGGGAGGGAGTCGACGCCCTCTTCGCAGCAGCGGCCGCGGCCCTCTCCGCGGGCGGCACTGACCAGCTGCTGCGCAGCGTGCTGAGCGGCACCTCGGCCGGCATCGCCATCATCGACCCGCGACTGCGCTATCTGTACGTCAACCCCGCCTTCGCCCGGATGGTCGCCGTCACGCCCAACGAACTCCTCGGCCGGAAGATCACGGAGGTACTGCCGGGCATCGAGAGTCGCACGGACGTACTGCGCCAGGTCCTGAAGGACGGTCGGTCCCGCGAAGCGACCACCACGGGCCGTACCCGGACCGGCACCCGGGACGAGCGCCACTGGTGGCACGGCGCGTACCACCGGCTGGAGATCGGCGGCCAGGTGGTCGGTGTCGCCGGCATCGTGCTGGAGGTCACCGCCTCCCGGCAGCAGCAGCGGGACCTGGAGCGGGCCCGTACGCGCCTCGCCCTGCTCGACGAGGCCGCCACCCGGATCGGCACCGGCCTTGACATGGACAGCACCTGCACCGAGCTGGCGGATTTCCTCGTCCCCCTGCTGGCAGACGTGGCGACCGTCGAGGTCCTCCCCGCCGACTCGGCGGAAGGCAGGCGGCTGAAGGCTGCCAGGGTGCTGCGGTTGCGCCGGACCGCAGTGGCCGCCGTACCGGCGCTGCGTATCGGGGTGCGGCGGTTCGGGATGGCGGGCGAACTCGTCGAGTACCGGACGGGGTCGGCCGTCCTGCGCTGTCTGGAGACAGGCCTGCCCATCGCGGAGAATCTGCTCTCCGACGACGAGCTGAACCGTTCGGAGCCGGACGAAGGCCGCTTGGCGGCGTACCGGGATGTGGGTGTCCACTCCATGCTCGTCGTGCCACTGCTGGCCCGCGGCCACGCCATCGGCACCGCCACCCTGGCGCGGTCCGGGTCCTCCCCGACGTTCACCGAGGAGGACGTGCTGATCACCCAGGACCTGGCCGGCCGCGCCGCCCTCAGCATCGACAACGCCCGCCGCTACACCCGCTCGCAGGACATCGCCCTGGAACTGCAGCGGGCTCTGCTGGCCGAGCCGGGCAGCCCGCACCCCAACCTCGAGCTGGCCTCCCGCTACATCCCCTCCGGCAGCAGCGCGCTGGTCGGCGGCGACTGGTACGAGACGGTCAGGCTGCCGTACGGAAGGACCCTGCTGGCCATGGGGGACGTGATGGGCCACGGCGTCGAGGCAGCCGTCGACATGAGCAACTACCGCTCGATGCTCCGCTATGTGTCCGCCACGGACCTGCCGCCGCACCGCATTCTGCGCAGGCTCGACTCAACGATCGCCGAGGGCGCATCGGGCCGCCCGGCCACATGCCTGCTCGCCCTGGCCGACCCGTCCCGCGGCATCTGCTCGTACTCCAGCGCCGGGCACCTGCCGCCCGCCGTCCTCGCGGCCGACGGCGTCCCCGAACTCATCGAGGTCCCGCCCGGGCCGCCGCTCGGAACCGGCTTCGGCGGATACCAGCTGGTCACCCGTGAGTTCACGACCGACCAGGTGCTGCTCCTCTACACCGACGGGCTGGTGGAGCGGCGCGGCGAGGACATCGACGTATCACTGGCCCGGCTCGCGGACCTCCGGCTGCCGGTCACCGGCGACCTCGAGGAGCTGCTCGACGAGCTGCTGCGGCGCCTGGAGGGCGATGCCGCGGAGGACGACGTCGCGGTCCTCGCGGCGAGATTCCGCACCTCCGCACGGCACCGGACGGCGGCGTCCTGACGGACGGACCGTTTCCGGTTCGAGGACGGATCAGAACCGCGATTTCTTTTTCCGCCCGCCTTCCTTTCCACGCGCGGAAAACCGTTATGGAAATCATTGCGGAATAAAATGTATGATTATCAGAAAAGCCCTGGGGAATTCCTGGCCCATCCGCGGATTTCGGGGTTGTGCGCCGGTCCGCTGGCGGAGCATCAGAAAGCAGAATGCCGCCGCCCCCGGCCCATGCGTCAGCTGTGCTTCAATTCACTCCGATTCATCCCCGCTCACGCCCTCCCTGGCGATTCCAGCGGGGTATACCTTAGCTCATGTAGTGGCAGTTCGATCGCACTGCATGCATTCCCCCCTTCCCGATGCGCTGGGAGGTGAGTGCCATGCTCCAGCCGGTGCTTGCGCTCCTCAGGGGCGGCCCGAGCGATATTCCCGAGATCTGGGAAATACCGTCCGGGGGAACCGATGAGCAGGTGAAGATTCCGCGCGGCAACGGGTACGAGCATTTCGAATTCGCCCGAGAATACGCCCGGATCGGCGATGAGTTGATGCCCGTATACCGCTGGTGCTACCGCACCTTCATCGCCGAATAGGTGCCGTTCGCGGGTACCACCTGCCGGCGGTCGATTCATCGGTTCAGCGTGTGATTGGACGACATGCGATGGGCGACGTGTGACGGACGAAATGCCACTGCCGTAGAGGCGGGTGTGCGGCGACTACCTTTCCGGAGGGATCACGATGACGATTCTGCTCTCATATGGATGTGCGTCGTGAGCGCGCCGGCGGCCGGTGCGGCCGGCTCCGGCAGGAACGCGCGGGACGTCGTGGTGACCGGTATGGGTTTCTGTCTGCCCGGTGAGAGCGCTCCGGTCTTCACCGCTGTGGACGCGTGGAACGTCGCGTCACGGGGGCGCACCTGTCTCGCGCACGACGGCGTCTACTACGGCTCCGTGGGCCTGTCCCCCGCGATGTTCGACGAGCGTCTCCCGGACGTACCGGGGTTCTTCTCCCGGCACTTCACCGACGCCCATCGCTTCGGGCTGGTCTCGCTGGTCGAGGCGTGTGCGGACGCCCAACTGGACTTCCGTGCCGGGGACCTGTCCCACGCGGCCATCCTCGCCGGGCGCGGCGGTGTCGACGCCAACATCGACAGCTACCTCGCGGTGCTGCGGGCCGACCCCGGAACGACCACGCCGGAAGACGCGATGGAGTTGTTCGTGGCGGCCGAACAGGCCGTGACTCCCTCCGACGTGGCGCTCGTACAGGGGGCGCTGACCCGCTCCACCGGGCCCTGCTTCACGGTGTCGTGCGGCTGCGCGTCGTCCGCCGTGCAGATCGGCAACGCCCGCCGCATGATCGCCGCGGGCGACGTCGACATCGCGGTGGTGACCGGCGTCGATGTCTTCAGCGTCACCCTGATCAGGAACATCCAGCGTCTGCTGAGCGGCGCGCAGCGCACGTACGAGGCGATCCGGTCCGACGACATGCCGGAGCTGCTGCCGTCCTTCGAGCGCCTCATGCGGCCGTACGACAGGAACGCTGACTGTGTGAACCACGGCGAGGGCTCGGCGACGGTGATCCTGGAGAGCCGGGAGCACGCGCACCGCCGCGGTGCGTACGAATACGGCCAGGTCCTCGCCCAGGCCACCACCCGCGACGGGCTCGCCAACCCGCTGGCGAGCGACGACAGCGGATCGCAGCTGGTGGCCGCCGTCCGCAGGTGTCTCGGGGACCGGTGGAACATCGGCCAGGTGCCGTACGTGCACGGCGGCAGCGACGGGAACGTCGTGGTGACCACCTTCGAGGCGAACGCCATCAGGGAGCTGTACGGACCGGCCTCGGCCGACCTGCTGATGACCTCTCAGGAGGGCTGCTTCGGTCACAACGGGGCCCCCGCCGGCGCTCTCGGCGTCGCGCTGACCCTGCTGATGATGGAGCGCGGCGAGGTGTGTCCCACCGCGAACTGCGAACAGCCGGCCGGAAATCTCACCTTCGATCCGGTACCCGGCGTCTCCACCCGCCCCCTCGACTTCGACTGCGCATTGAGCTTCAACTACCAGGTCGGAGGGGTGAAGAGCGCCATCCTGCTGGGAAGCAGCGACACCGTGTAGCGGCTGGCACCGCCACCGAACGCCTCCCCCCGCAACGCCCTTCGCCCACCACCGATCGACCGAGAAGGAGGACCCCGTGAGCCGGCAGGAAGACACATCGAGGCAAGAGAACGAGCAGATCGCCGTCGTCGGCATGGGGTGCCGGCTTCCCGGAGATGTCGATACGCCCGACGCGCTCTGGCGCCTGCTGGTCGACGGGCGCGACGCGGTGAGCGAGCCCCCGGCCGAGCGCACGGAGCTGTGGACGCCGGACAACTCCGGGCCCCCGGACTCCGGGTCCACGGAGTCCGGGTCCGCGGAAACCGGGAGCGCGATACCGCTGTGGGGCGGCTACCTGCGGGACGTGTCCGGATTCGACGCGGACTTCTTCGGGGTCTCCGGCCGCGAGGCGGACGTGCTGGACCCGCAGCACCGGCTGCTGCTGGAGGTGGCCTGGGAGGCACTGGAGAACGCCGGGCTGCCGCCGGACCGGCTGAACGGCACCGCGACGGGCGTATTCGTGGGTCTCAGCTACAACGACTACATGGAGCACCTTGCCGGCCGGCCCCAGGAGCTGGAGGGCTCGATCCTGACGAACGGTCACTGCGTCGCCTCCGGCCGGATCTCCTATCTGCTGGGGCTGCACGGTCCCTGCGTCGCGCTGGACACGGCGTGCTCGTCGTCCCTGGTCGCGCTCCACCTGGCGTGCCAGGCCCTGCGCGCCGGGGAGTGCGACACCGCCCTGGCCGGTGGTGTCACGCTCATGCTCCGCTCCCGGACGACGCGGTCCTTCGTCAGGATGGGGATGCTCTCCCCGACGGGTCGCTGCCGCACGTTCGACGCCGCCGCCGACGGCTTCGTCCGCGGTGAGGGGTGCGGAGTCGTCGTTCTCAAGCGCCTGGCGGACGCCGTACGGGACTCCGACCGCATCCTGGCGGTCGTACGGGGTTCGGCGGTGAACCAGGACGGCCGCTCCGACGGCCTGGCCGCACCTTCCGAGGACGCCCAGCGGGCGCTCTTCGGGGAGGCCCTCGCGCGGGCCGGGGTCGACCCGCGCGAGATGGGAATGATCGAGGCGCACGGCACGGGCACGCCGGTCGGCGACCCGATCGAGTTCTCCAGCCTTGCGCAGGTGTACGGCGCGGGGGACGACCGGTGCGCCCTGGGGTCGGTGAAGACGAACCTGGGGCACCTGGAGCCGGCCGCCGGAATCACCGGGCTGATCAAATCCGTGCTGTGCCTGCGGCACGGGCTCATCCCGCCCAACCTGCACTTCACCGGCTGGAACCCGGCCATCCGGGCCGAGGACACCCGGTTCTTCGTCCCCACCGAACTCACCGAGTGGCCCGCCCGGGCAGCGTCACGGCTGGCGGCGGTCTCCTCCTTCGGGTTCTCCGGGACCAACGCCCATGTGGTGCTGGAGCAGGCCCCCGCCCCCACGGCCCGCCGCCTGCCGGCCCAGCGGCGACCGGAGCATCCCGTGCCCGAGGTCTTCCTCGTCCCCGCCGGATCCCCGGACGTGCTGCCGGACGCGGCGCTGCGGTTCGCCGACTGGCTCGAGGGCGACGGCGCGACGGCTCCGCTCCGCGACGTCGCCCATACGCTCGCCCTGCGGCGGTCCGCGGGACGTGGACGGCTGGGCGTGACAGCTGCCTCCCGCGGCGATCTGGTCGGCGCACTGCGGTCGTTCGCGGCCGGCCGGGCGCACCCGGGCGTGGTGTCGGGGGCGGTGGGCGCCGCGATCTCGCGGAAGCCCGTGTGGGTGTTCTCCGGCCATGGTTCGCAGTGGGCGGGCATGGGCCGCGGTCTCCTGGAACACGACGCCGCCTTCGCCGCCGCCCTGGCCGAGGTCGACTCGCTGATCGCCGCCGAGGCCGGGTTCTCCGTACTCGAGATGATCCGCGAAGGCGAACCGGTGACCGGCTGCGCACGGGTCCAACCCGTCCTGTTCGCCATGCAGTTCGCGCTGGCCGCGGCCTGGCGGGCGCACGGCGTCGAACCGGGCGCGGTCATCGGCCACTCCATGGGCGAGGTCGCGGCCGCGGTCGTGGCCGGGGCCCTCTCCCCCGCCGACGGTGTCCGCGTCATCTGCCGGCGGTCCGCGCTGCTGAACCGGATCGCCGGAGCCGGCGCCATGGCGAACGTGGGCCTGGACCGTGCCTCGGTGGAGGCGGAAATCGCCGCAGCCGGCGTCGCCGGGTCGGTCTCGGTCGCCGTGGTGGCCGGGCCCGGCCAGTCGGTCATCGCCGGGGAGAGTGACGAGGTGGAGCGGCTGGTCGCCGGATGGGACTCGCAGGGCGTCCAGGTGCGGCCGATCGCCGTGGACGTCGCCTCGCACTCCCCCCAGGTGGACCCGCTGCTGGACGACCTCGCCGCCGCTCTGACCGGTCTGGCCCCGCGGCAGCCGGTCATCCCGTTCTACTCCACGGTCCTCGACGACCCGCGCCGGGTCCCGGAGTTCGACCCGGCCTACTGGTGCGCGAACCTGCGCCGTCCGGTCCGCTTCTCGGCCGCCGTGGGCGCCGCGGCGGCCGACCGGCACACCGTGTACGTCGAGGTCTCCCCGCACCCGGTCGTCACCCACGCCGTCTCGGAGAGCCTCACCGGTCCGGTCGGTGATCCGGTCGTCCTGCCCACGCTGCGGCGCGAGGAGGACGAGCCGGCCATCTTCCGTACCCAACTCGCCGCTCTGCACTGCGCGGGCGTGGACGTCGACTGGTCGACGCTCTACGCGGACGCGGGCCTCGCCGACGTGCCCCCCATCCTCTTCGACCGGAAACGCCACTGGGTGGACACCGGAACGGCCCCCGCGATCCCCGAGGGGACGGCCGCCGACCGGCGGGCCACCCTGCCCGGTGTCCACACCGAAATCCCCGGTGTGCCGGTCCGCCACTGCTGGCGGGGAGAGGCCGGGACCGCGGCGCAGCCATGGCTGGCCGACCACCGCGTCCACGGAGAGCCGGTGCTTCCGGGCGCCGCCTACTACGCCCTCGCGCTGACGGCGGCCTGCGAGGTGTTCGACGCCGCTCCGCACGAGGTGGAGGTCACCGGCATCACGTTCCGGGAGCTGCTGCGGCTGGAGGAGCGGACCGAGGTCAGTACGACCGTGGTCGTACTCGCCCCGGACCGTGCCGAGTGCGAGATCCTCGCGAGGAACGACGACGGCGGCTGGGCGGGGCGGGCCACGGCCACGCTGCGCCGGCTCGCGACACCGCCCGCGCATCCGCCGTCGGTCTCCGACGCCACGCTGGCCCTGAGGCATCCCGTCGCGCTCGATCCGGCCTCCCTGTACGCGAGTCTGCGCAACCGTGGCCTCGAGCACGGGCCGGCTTTCGCAGGTCTGACGGACCTTCACGCCTCCCGGCACGGAGACAGCTTCTGGGCCCGTATCCGTCTCCCGGAGGCCGCACAGGCAGCCCGGCACTCCCTGCGGATCCATCCGGTGCTCGTCGACGTCTGCGCTCAACTCGTCGTGGCGGAGCTCATCTCCGAGCCCGGCCACGGACTGGTGCTGCCCGTCGAGGTGAAGGCGGTACGGATCTTCGGCGATCCCGCGACCGCCGCGTACTGCCATGCCCGGATCTCGGAGGCGACGGAGGACAGCATCGTCGGCCACGTCCGGCTGCTGGACGAGGAGGGCAGGCCCGTGATGGGCATCGTCGGCCTCCGGTTCGTCCGCCGCGGCGGACAATCCTCCGCGGACGTCGACCGTTGGTTCCTCGAGACCGGTTGGCATTCCACCCCCCGCCAGGAGGGCGCGGCACCGGTCGCGCCCGGCAGCTGGGTCGTCATCGGGGAGGCGGACGGCTCCGCCGAGGTGCTGGCCGGCCACCTGCGCAACTCCGGGGCGACGGCGGAGGTCCTGGACATCCCGGTGAGCGCACCGATCGCCGAGCTGACGGGCTCCTTCGCCCGGCGGCCGGAGGGCCGGGGCACGCCGCTGCGGGGCGTGGTGCTGCTCTGTGCCCCGCCCAGGACCGGTGGGGAACCGGCCGAGGAGGCTCTGCGCCGTACCCGGCGGCTGCTCGGCACCGCCCAGGCGATCGCCACCGGCCACAGCGATCCCCCGCGCCTGTACGCGGTCACGCGCAGCGCCCGGGGCGTCGAACCCGGTGAGACGGTGAACCTCGGGCAGAGCGCCTTGCGCGGGCTGGTGCGTGTCCTCGCGTTCGAACACCCGGAGATGCGCGCCACGCTCGTGGACGCCGACCGGGCGGGCGATGCGCTGCGCGGCGTCGCCGAGGAGCTCCTCGGCGCGGGCCCCGAGGACGAGATCGCCCTGCGGGGGCGGTCCCGGCAGGTCGCCCGGCTGGAGTACGCCCCGCTGTCGGACGCCGAACGCACCCGGGCCGCTGCCCGTACCGTGCGCTACAGCACGGACGGGTTCCGGCTGCGGGTGGGCCGTGCCGGTGACCTCGGCGCGCTGGAACTCGCGGCGACCGGACGGCGCGAGCCGGGGCCCGGCGAGGTCGAACTGCGCGTCCGTGCAGCGGGCGTGAACTTCCGTGACGTGCTCACCGCCATGGGCCTGCTGCCCGGGGACCAGGACGTCAGGTACCGGATCGGCTTCGAGTGCGCGGGGGTGGTCACCGCGGTCGGACCGGAAGTCGAGCACGTCCGTACCGGCGACCCGGTCGTCGCCGTCGATCTGCGGGGTGGCGCCTTCGGTCCGTTCCTCACCGTGCCCGCCGCCACGGTCGCGCCCGTCCCCGACGGGATCGGTCCTGTCGCCGCGGCGGGGCTCCCGGTCGCGTTCCTCACCGCCTGGTATGCCCTGCGCCACGTCGCCCGGCTCGCCGAGGGGGAACGCGTACTGATCCACTCCGCAACCGGCGGAACCGGGCTCGCCGCGGTCGCGGTCGCCCGGCTCCTGGGCGCGGAGGTGCTGGCCACCGCCGGCAGCGAGGATAAGCGCGGGTTCCTGCGCGGCATGGGGATCCGGCACGTGATGGACTCCCGCTCGCTGGACTTCACCGAGCAGACCCTGGAGGCCACCGGGGGCGAAGGCGTCGACGTCGTCCTCAACTCGCTCTCCGGCGAGGCGATCAGCGCCGGGCTGCGGAGTCTGCGGCCGTTCGGCCGCTTCGTGGAGCTGGGCGTGCGCGACATCCTCTCCGACACACATCTGGGTCTGTCGCCGTTCCGGCACAACATCACCTTGAGCACCGTCGACCTCATCGGAGTCCAGCAGGCTCATCCGGAGGTGTTCGCCGCACTGCTGCGGGAGGTGCTCGACGAGTTCGCCGAGGGCCGGCTGCAGCCCCTGCCCTTCCGTACGTTCCCGCTGTCCGGGGCCACCGACGCGTTCCGGCTCATGGCCGGTGCGGGCCATATCGGCAAGATCGTGCTGACCGTCCCCGAGGACGGCGACACCACCGCGGTGCTTCCCGACGGGCCGCCCTCGGTCCGTGCGGACCGCGGGTACATCGTCACCGGCGGGCTGCGCGGTGTCGGACTCGCGACCGCTCGCTGGCTGGCCGTACGGGGCGCCGGCCATATCGTCCTCAACGGCCGCTCCGCCCCCTCCGGGGCCACCGAGCGGGAACTCGGGGAACTGCGCGCCGCCGGTACCCGGGTGACGGTCGAGCTCGGCGACATCGCCGAGCCGGGCACCGCGGAACGCCTCGTGGCCACCGCCACCGCGTACGGCCTGACCCTGGGCGGCATCGTGCACTGCGCGATGGTTCTCGACGACGCCGCCGTCACCAACATCTCCGACGATCAGCTGACGCGGGTGTGGCACCCGAAGGTCACCGGCGCGTGGCGGCTGCACCATGCCACCACCGGGCGGAATCTCGACTGGTTCGTGGTGTTCTCGTCCTTGGCCTCCCTGCTGGGCAATCCCGGCCAGGGGGCGTACGCGGCCGCCAACTCCTGGCTCGACTCGTTCGCCGCCTGGCGAGCCGCCCGCGGGCTGCCGACGCTCGCCGTCAACTGGGGGCCGTGGGGCGAGACCGGGGTGGCCACCGATTTCGCCGCCCGCGGCTACCGGACCATCCCCACCGATGCGGGAATGACGGCACTGGACGCTCTCCTGACGCACCGGCGCGTACAGACGGGGGTCATCCCCGGCGCACCGAGCACCTGGATCCTCCCCGCCGGGCGGCACTCGTCCCTGTTCGGCCGGCTCATCGAGAGTCAGGAGGAGCCGGGGAACGAGGAGCGGGGCGGCGACCAGGACATCCGGTCCGAACTCAGGTCCATCGAACCGGGCCTTGCCCGGCGCGCGGCCCTGGAGGCGTATCTGTCCGACCACATCCGCGCCGTGCTCCGGCTCGGAAGCGCCACCCTCGATCCGCAGACTCCGCTGAAGTCACTCGGTTTTGACTCGCTGCTCTCCATGGAATTGCGGGCCCGGCTGGAATCGGGTCTCGGCGTACGGCTCGCCGGCAACTTCGTCTGGCAGCACCCGACCGTCGCGGCGCTCGCCACCGGCCTCGCCGCGCACATGGGCCTGGAGCTCCACAGCGGCGAGAGCGTCACGGGGGCCGGACCCGTCGGCTGACCGCGCGGACCGCACGGACCGCACGAGCCGCACGGGCCGCGGGGTTCCGGGACGGATCACCCGGCGCTCGGGTACGGATCATCCGGTGATCCCGTACGGATCACCGGATGAGGACGACCTCGAGCGTGCGCGGTCCATGGACGCCCTCCACCCGGTCCAGTTCGATGTCGCTGGTCGCCGAAGGGCCGGAGATGAAGGTCAGCGGCCGGATCGGGTCCAGCCGGGCCAGCGCCTCCGGTACGGACGCGACGACCTGGTCGGCCCGCACCAGGCACAGATGGAGGTCCGGGACCAGCGTCAGGGCCCGGCGCCCCTGTCCCGGACCGCCGTCGAGGACGAGCGTGCCGGTGGCCGCGATGGCGGTGGCGGCGGTGGTGATCACGCCGTCGGCGGCGTCCAGTTCCCCGACGGGCAACGGCGGTTCGTCCCGCAGGATTTCCACGGCGTCCGACGCCTCGTACCACTCCTGGGGAAACCCCTGGGGCACCACCAGACGCGTAGCGCCTCTGACGGAGAGTGCGTCGGCCACCGCCGCCACCGCGTCCTGCGGGCTCACCACCCGGACCGAGGCCCCGTAGTCGGCCAGCCGTTCGGCGAGCAGCGCGACGGCGTCCGCGGACCCGGCGGGCGGGTCCCCGCCCTTCGCGTAGTCCCTGGCCACCGGTACGTCCTGGGGCAGTTCGCCGGCCGGAATGTCCACCAGCCCGCGGCGGATGCGCTTCAGGATCTCTTCGCGTGCGCTCATCAGTGCGTCCTCCTCCACCAGCTGCGGAAGCTCTCCTGCGCCGGCGCGGGTGCGTCGCGTGCGTCGGTCCACGCCGACAGCGGGCCGGGCAGCCGCCCGATGCGGCCGCGCCGGGAGACCAATCGCGCGGCCGCGGCGCCAGCGCGCTGCACCACGGCGAGCCGCGAGGGCGTGGAGAGCACCCAGCGGGCGGCCGACATCGCCAGCCGCTCGGGTGTCGGCATACGTCGCTCACGGGACTCGTCCACGACGCGGGCCCGCAGGTGGACGAGCACCTCCGGAATGTTGATCTTGACGGGGCAGACCTCGTAGCAGGCGCCGCACAACGTCGAGGCGTAGGGCAGCGACCGGTCGACCGCCGAATCCACACCGCGCAGTTGGGGGCTGAGGATGGCGCCGATCGGGCCCGGATAGACGGACCCGTAGGCGTGCCCGCCGGCCCGCTCGTACACCGGGCAGACGTTCAGGCACGCCGAGCAGCGGATGCAGTTCAACGCCTGACGGCCGGTCGGGTCGGCGAGTGTGTCGGTGCGGCCGCCGTCCATCAGCACCAGGTGGAAGGTGCGCGGTCCATCGCCCGCGGCGGTTCCGGTCCAGGTGGAGGTGTAGGGGTTCATCCGCTCTCCCGTGGAGGAGCGGGGCAGCACTTGGAGGAAGACCTCCAGGTCCTGCCAGGTGGGCACGACCTTCTCGATGCCGACGACGGAGATGAGCGTCTCGGGCAGGGTGAGGCACATGCGCCCGTTGCCTTCGGACTCCACCACGACGGCGGTTCCGGTCTCGGCCACCAGGAAGTTGGCTCCCGACACCCCGACCTTGGCCGACAGGAACTTCTCCCTGAGGTGCTTGCGGGCCGCGTCCGCCAGCCGGCGGGGGTCGTCGGTGAGGTCAGAGGGTGCTTCCGCGCCGTGCCGTCCCATCTCCCGGAGGAAGATCTCCTTGATCTCCGCGCGGTTGCGGTGGATGGCCGGCACCAGGATGTGCGAGGGCCGGTCCTCGCCGAGCTGGACGATCAGCTCGGCGAGATCCGTCTCGTACGCGGCGACACCCGCCTCGGCCAGCGCCTCGTTGAGCCCTGTCTCCTGTGTCGCCATCGACTTGACCTTGACGACCTCGGACTCCCCGGTGTCCCTTACCAGGTCGATGACGATCCGGTTGGCCTCCTCGGCGTCGCGGGCCCAGTGCACCTGGCCGCCGGCCGCGGTCACCCGCTCCTCCAACTGGAGCAGATAGCCGTCCAGATGGCGCAGCGTACGTTCCTTGATCGCCCGGCCGGCCTCGCGCAGCTCTTCCCAGTCCTCCAGCTCGCCGACCGCGTCCGCCCGCTTCTCACGGATGGTGTGAGTGGCGTGCTTGAGGTTGCGCCGCATCTGTGTGTCGGTCAGGGACCGGGCGGCCGCGTCCGGGAACGCGGGCATGCCCAGGTACGTGGTGTCCTTCATCGCGGCTTCACTCCTTGCGCGGTACGGCGGGCCGGCTGCGACGGCAGCCCCGGAGGGTCCGCCGCCTGACGCTCTTCGGTCGCGGCGAGGATCTCGGCCAGGTGCAGCGTGCGAACCCCGGTACGCAGCCGGGACAGTGCGCCGCCGATGTGCATCAGGCACGAGTTGTCTCCCGCGCACAGCACCTCCGCTCCGGTGTCCTGCACATGCCGGACCTTGTCCGCGCACATCGCCACCGAGGTGTCGGCGTTCTTCAGGGCGAAGGTGCCGCCGAAGCCGCAGCATTCGGTGGCCGAGGGGAGTTCGACCAGATCGATGCCGCGTACCGCGCGCAGCAGGGCGAGCGGTCTGTCACCCACACCGAGCATGCGCAGCGAGTGGCAGGTCGGGTGGTAGGTGACCCGGTGCGGGAAGTAGGCACCGACATCGGTCACGCCCAGGACGTCGACAAGGAATTCGGACAGCTCGTAGACCTTGGGGGCGGCGCTGACCGCCTCGGTCAGCCGGGCGTCCTTCGCCACCTGCGACGCCACGGTGCCGTGGTGGTCACGCACCATGGCCGCGCAGGAGCCGGACGGGGTCACCACCGCGTCGTAGTCGGCGAAGACCTCGGCGAACCGGCGTACGAGGGGCACGCACTCCCGCTGGTATCCGGTGTTGAAGTGCATCTGACCGCAACAGGTCTGCTGCATGGGGAAGTCCACGGTGCAGCCGAGCCGTTCGAGCAGCGTGGCCACGGCCCGGCCCGTCTCGGGATACAAGGTGTCGTTGAAGCAGGTGATGAACAGTGCGGTCCGCATGGTTCCTCCTCTGAGCGGTGACGGCACGTCGGAGGCTCCTACGGGAGCATCCCGGCGAGGACGCCGGACTGCAGGAAGACCAGTACGCACATGGCCAGCAGGAGCAGCAGGCTCCACTTGATGGCGCCCCGGAAGAGCTCGGACTCCCGGCCGACCATGCCGACCGCGGTGGCGGCGATGGTGAGGTTCTGCGGGCTGATCATCTTGCCGACGACGCCGCCGGAGGTGTTGGCCGCGACCAGCAGGGTCGGATCGAGTCCGGCCTTGTTCGCGGCGGCCTGCTGGAGCGTCGCGAACAAGGCGTTGGCGGAGGTGTCCGATCCGGTGACGGCGGTGCCGAGCCAGCCGAGGATCGGTGAGAGGAACGCGAAGGCGGCGCCCGTTCCGGCGATCCAGGTGCCGATGGTGATGGTCTGTCCGGACAGGTTCATCACGTAGGCGAGTCCGAGCACCGAGGCAACGGTGAGCAGTGCCCAGCGGAGTTTGGCCACCGTGCCGCCGAATTCCCGTACCGCCGACGACGGGCCGACCCGGTAGACGGCGGCGACGATCACGCCGGAGAGCACCAGCAGCGTGCCCGGAGAGGACAGCCACGGGAAGATGTAGACGCTGGTGGTCACGGCCTTCCCGGCGGCGGTGAGCACCTGTCCGTCGAGCCCCGGCCAGGGGATCTCGGCATCAGTGGAGACGAGGAACTCCTTGACCGGCGTCCACAGCTTCGCGACGGAGAAGACCGCGATCACGATGAGGTAGGGCAGGAAGGCCATGAAGATGCGGTGGCCGCCGCGCTCGTCCGCCGTCGTGCTCCCATCGGGGGCGGGCCGGGTACCCGTCGTGGTGGCGGGCCCGGCGCTGCCGTCGGCCCCGGCGGGTCCGGAGGCGGAGGTCTTGCCGTCTCCGTGCTCGGCCGCGGCGTGCAGATCGGCCCTGGCCCGTTCTCCGCCACGCGGCTGCCAGACGCGGAGGAAGAGCACGACCGCGGCCAGAGCGGCGAGCGAGGCGATGATGTCGGTGAGCTCCACGGAGATGAAGTTGGCGCTGATGAACTGGGCGAGGGCGAACACTCCACCGCACACCAGGGCGACCGGCCAGGTCTGACGGATCCCGCGGCGGCCGTCGACGAGCACGACCAGCAGCAGGGGGACGAACAGGGCCAGCAGCGGGGTCTGGCGCCCCACGTAGGCGCCGATGTCCGTGTACGGGATCTTGGTGAGGTTGCCCGCGGTGATGATCGGGATGCCGATGGCGCCGAAGGCGACAGGGGCGGTGTTGGCGACCAGCACGGTGATCGCGGCGCGCATCGGGGAGAATCCGAGCGCCATGAGCATGACGCCGGTGATGGCGACCGGCGCACCGAATCCGGCCAGTGCCTCCAGCAGACCGCCGAAGCAGAACGCGATGATCACCGCTTGGACCCGCGGGTCGTCGCTGATCAGGTTGAACGCACGCCGGAGATCTTCGAATCTGCCGCTGACGACGGTCAGCTGGTAGACCCAGATCGCGGCGACGACGATCCACATGATCGGGAACAGGCCGAAGGCCGCTCCTTCGCTCGCCGACAGCAGGGCCAGGTCAGCGGGCATTCCGTAGCCGACGACGGCCACGACGACAGCCACGGCCAGGGCTGCGAGACCGGCCACGTGGGCCTTCAGCCGCACCCCGCCCAGCAGCACGAACAGCGTGAGCAGCGGCAGGGCGGCGACGAGAGCCGAGAGGGGAAGGCTGTCGGCGACGGGGGCGAGATCTGGCTGATACATGCAACCCTCCGTGGAGCTTGGTCAGACCATAGCTTGGACGGGACACACGCTAAACAGCGAGAAACGGCATGTCTAGGGGTCGGCCGGATGCAATTGGTCTGACCAATGCGTCGGAAGCTAAGATCGAGCAGGGCCACGCACGGGGAATCCGCTCCGAGCGGGCTGTGCCATCAGAGGGTGGAGGGGCTTTCCATGGCTGACACCGCGGCCTGGGAGCCGGTACCCCGCTCCCGCACGTTCGAGCTCGTCCTCGCCCGGATCGAGGAGCAGATCCTGGCCGGCAATCTCCGCGTGGGCGACCGCCTTCCCCCGGAACGGGAACTGGTCGAGCTCCTCGGAGTCAGCCGGGCCGCCGTCCGGGAAGCACTGCGCGTCCTGGAGGCCCAGGGCGTACTGCGGTCCCGCGTAGGCACGGGCCCCGCGTCCGGGACCGTGATCGCGGCCATGCCCAGCGCCGGCCTCACACAGCTGCTGCGCCTCCACATGGCGCTGGCGAACTTCCCGCTCTCCGATGTGGTCGAAGCGCGGGCCACGCTGGAGCGGTCGAGCGCCCGGCTGGCCGCCGAGCGCGCCAGCGACGACGACCTCGCGCTGATGCGTGACCGGCTCGAGCGCATGGACGACGCGAAGCTGTCTCTCGAGACGTTCAACGACTACGACACCGAGTTCCATGTCGCCATCGCCGAGGCCGGGGGCAACCGCCTCATGGCCGATATGACCATCGCCGTCCGCAACGCGGTACGGCGCACCCTGCTCACGGCATTCCACGAGATGCCGGACTGGAACTCCGTCGCCGACCGGCTGCGCGCCGAGCACCACGCCCTCTACGACGCGATCGCCGCCGGCGACTCCGAGCGAGCGGGCGACCTGGTGGAGGCTCACATCCGCGGCTTTCACCGGGACATCGTCCGCACATCCCCGCGGGAGTCCTGACCCGCGACGAACCCCGGCCGGCGGATACCGCCGACGGCACCAGCAGCTCTCCCCAGGGCCACGCGGGCCACCCGGACAGCCGGGCCACCCGGACAGCCGTACTCCGCAGGCGGACCCGCCCAACCCGCGCACACGATGGTCAGGATGTGGGCGGCACAGCCGTCCGGCGAACCGTCGAAAGCGGGTAACCCATGGCTGAGACCAAGCAGCGATCCCAAAGAACAGGACTGATCGGAGAACTCTCGGCCGAGTTCGCCGGCACCATGATCCTCCTTCTCTTCGGCTGCGGCGTGGTCGCGCAGGTCGTGACAGGAGGGACCCTGGTCGACGGGGCGCTGGGCGACCACGACAGCGTCGCCTGGGCCTGGGGCCTCGGTGTCACGCTCGGCATCTATGTCGCCGCGCGCCTGAGCGGTGCTCATATCAACCCGGCCGTTACCCTCTCCATGGCGGTGTTCAAGGGCTTCTCGTGGAGCAAGGTGCTGCCGTACATGGTGGCCCAGACGGCCGGCGCCTTCGTCGCGGCGCTCCTGGTGCGCTGGAACTACACCGAGGTACTGGCAGCAGCCGACCCCGGCCACACCTTCGCGACCCAGTTCGTGTTCTCCACCCTCCCCGGCACCCTCCCCGAGGGAATCCCGGTCAGCGAATGGGGAGCCTTCCGCGACCAGATCATCGGCACCGCGATTCTGGTGCTCCTGGTCTTCGCCGTCACCGATCTGCTCAACACGGCGCCGGGGGCCAACCTCGCCCCGTTCATCATCGGCCTCATCGTGGTGGGGATCGGTATGGCGTGGGGCACGGACGCCGGTTACGCCATCAACCCCGCCCGTGACTTCGGGCCCCGGCTCGCCAGCTTCATCACCGGGTACGACACCGCGTGGCGAGATCAGTACGGGAATCTCTACTTCTGGGTGCCCATCGCCGGCCCCCTCATCGGCGGACCTCTCGGCGGGGGCCTGTACAAGCTCTTCGTCGGCCGCTTCCTCCCGGTACCCGAACAGCAGGAGGTGGGGCGGGTCCCCACCGCGGAAGAGTGACGGGAACCACGACATCGGCAACCCAGGACAGCTCGTTCGATTCCACGAGAGGCGACAGCGATGCCAGAGTTCGTCGGTGCGGTGGACCAGGGAACCACCAGCACCCGTTTCATGATCTTCGACCACGACGGCAACGAGGTGGCGCGATCCCAGCTGGAGCACGCCCAGATCCTGCCCCGCTCCGGTTGGGTCGAGCACGACCCGGTGGAGATCTGGGAGCGCACCAACACCGTGATGCAGAACGCCATCCGGGACGGTGGTATGCAGGGATCGGACCTGGCCGCGGTCGGGATCACCAACCAGCGGGAGACGACGGTCGTCTGGGACCCGCGCACGGGTCGTCCGTACTACAACGCCATCGTCTGGCAGGACACCCGTACGGACACCATCGCATCGGCCCTCGAGCGGGACGGCCACGGCGAGGTCATCCGCCGCAAGGCGGGCCTGCCGCCGGCCACCTACTTCTCCGGCGGCAAGATCAAGTGGCTGCTGGAGAACGTCGACGGTCTCCGCGAGGCCGCCGAGCAGGGCCATGCGGTCTTCGGCAACACCGACTGCTGGGTGCTGTGGAATCTCACCGGCGGGCCGGACGGCGGCATCCACGCCACTGATGTGACCAACGCCAGCCGCACCATGCTGATGGACCTGGAGACCCTCGACTGGGACGACGAGTTGCTCGGCATCTTCGGTATCCCGCGCTCGATGCTGCCGCGTATCAACCCTTCCTCCCACGCCGAGGCGTACGGCGTGGCCCGTACGTCCCGCCCGCTGCGCGCCGCCATCCCCATCACCGGTGTGCTCGGGGACCAGCAGGCGGCCACCGTCGGCCAGGTCTGCTTCTCGCCGGGCGAGGCCAAGAACACCTATGGCACAGGCAACTTCCTGCTGCTCAACACCGGGACCCAACCCGTCCGCTCGCAACACGGGCTACTGACCACCGTGGCCTACCAGTTCGGCGACAGCCCGGCTGTCTACGCCCTGGAAGGCTCCATGGCCGTCACCGGCGCCGCTGTGCAGTGGCTGCGCGACCAGATGAAGATCATCAGCGAGGCCGCGGAAAGCGAGCGGCTGGCCAGTACCGTCGAGGACAACGGCGGGGTCTATTTCGTACCGGCCTTCTCGGGCCTCTTCGCACCGTACTGGCGCTCCGATGCCCGCGGCGCGATCGTGGGCCTCACCCGCTTCAATACCACTGGGCATCTCGCGCGAGCCACCCTGGAAGCCATCTGCTACCAGAGCCGCGACGTCGCGGACGCCATGGAGCAGGACTCCGGAGTGCACCTCGATGTGCTCAGGGTGGACGGCGGCGTGACCGCCAACGACCTGTGCATGCAGATCCAGGCCGACATTCTCGGCGTGCCGGTCAGCCGCCCGGTCGTCGCCGAGACCACCGCGCTCGGCGCCGCGTACGCCGCCGGGCTCGCCGTCGGTTTCTGGCGGGACACCGACGAACTGCGCTCCCACTGGCAGGAGTCGAAGCGCTGGGAGCCCCAGTGGAGCGAGGACCAGCGGGCGGAGGGTTACGCGGACTGGAAGCGGGCCGTGGAACGCAGCTTCGACTGGGTGAAAGTCAAGTAGCGCCCCGCCCCGCGCTCCGCGCTCGCCGAAACGGCACAGAGCCCACGGGAACGGTCCGGACCACGCCCCACCGGTCCGGACCGTTCCACGTAAGGTCCCAACCAGGCAGCCCTGAAATGGCCAGGCAGCGCTGAAATGGACTTGATGGCTCGTCAGTGACGATCCCCGGCGATGGACAGACCGGCCTCGGCAGCGGCGTCGAAGCCGTCGTCCACGGCGACCACGTCCCGGCCTTCCGCGTCCAGCAGGGAGGCGGCGATGGCCGCGCGCATGCCACTGGCGCAGTGCACCCAGACGGTCCCGGCCGGCACCTCACCGCTGCGCTCGTGCAACTCGTGGACGGGAATGTGCACCGAGCCCTCGATGTAGCCGCCCGAGCGTTCGGAGTCCCTGCGCACATCCAGCACCACGACCCCCGCACCCCGCTCGCGGACAGCGGCGAGACCGGCGAAGTTCTCACGCGGAAAGGAGCTCAGCTGGGTCCGTCCGCCGGTCACCCAGGAAGCCGGTTCCCCGGTGGCGGCCGCGGCAGGGCGGTCGATACCCACCCGGACCAGTTCCCGCTGCGCCCGGCTCACCTGTGCGGCGGTCTCACCCAGCAGGGTGACCGGCTTGCCCCAGGGGATCAGCCAGGCCAGATAGGTCGCCGGTTCCCCGTCGGCCTCGAAGTTGTACGCCCCCGCCACATGCCCGCCTGCGAACGCCGTCCGGGACCGCAGGTCCACGACCCACTCCCCTGCCGCCAGACGTGATGCGATCTCCCCGGCTCCGGCGCGGTGCGGCGGGGTCAGGTCGACCGGCGCGGGCCCCGCGGCGTTCAGCGGCCCCATGTGGGCGTAGTAGGCGGGTACGTCCTCCAGCCCGGCGAGCAGGTCCGCGACGAAGGTGTCCACGTCCTTGACCAGCGCCTCGTTGACCTTGCGTTCCGCGCCGACGGTGGTCCGGTCTCCCCCGGCCTGCGCGGAGGAACAGAAACTGCCGAACCCGTGCGTGGGCATCACCTGCACCTCGTCGTCCAGCGCGTCGGCCAGTCGGTGCGCGGATTCGTACTGGGCGCGGGCCAGCTGCTCGGTCAGCCGGGGTTCGACGAGGTCCGGGCGGCCCACCGTCCCGATCAGCAGGGACCCGCCGGTGAACGCCGCCACGTCCCGCCCGTCGTCCGCCAGCACATACGCCGTGTGGTGCGGGGTGTGCCCGGGAGTCGCCACTGCGCGCAGCATCAGTCCCTCATCGACTCCGAGGGCGTCGCCGCCGGCTATCGGGACCCGCTCGAAGGCCACTTGCGCCGCGGCCGGTACCACGTACCGGGCGCCGGTGACTTGGGCCAGTTCCAGCCCTCCGCTGATGTAGTCGTTGTGGACATGGGTCTCCACCACGTACGCGATGGCGACCCCGCGCCGTGCCGCCGACGCCATGACCCGGTCGATGTCACGCGACGGATCCACCGCCGCGGCCCGGTCCCGGCCGCCGGCCAGATAGCCGCGGTTGCCCAGCCCCTCGGTCTCGATGGTGTCGATGAAGAACACGGATCTGCTCCCTCCACCACACCCGTACCCCGGAGGCGCTTCGGCTATCTCCCGTCCGCGCCGGGCACGGACCGCACCGGGCTCCGCTCGGTCCAGCCGCGACCGCCGCATCAGTCGTGTGACCGGCGTCAGCCGCGCGAGCCGGGCCAGCCGCGTCAGTCGTGCGGAACCACCGCGACCGGGCAGTCCGCGTGGTGCACGGCGGCCTGGACCACGTGGTTGATGCGCGGCGCCAGGGCGTGCCGGTGCTTGCGACGGCCGACCACCAGCAGATCGGCGCCCGACGCCGCCCGTACGACGGCCCGGGCGGGGCTCTCGAGCCGGACACCGTCGATGACGTGCACGCCGGGGAACTTCTCGCGCCACGGGCCGAGCACGTAGTCCAAATCCTTCTGCGCGGCCTTCGCGACTTCCTCCGCGACGTCGGGGTCGACACCCCACGGCATGTACGCCCCCACCGGCAGCCTTCTGCCGTGGACGGCGTGCAGCGGGACGCCGCGGGCCGCAGCGTCCTCGAAGGCGAACTCGACCACGTCGTCGGCGGGGTGTCCCAGGCCGAGTCCGACCACCACACCGCCCTCGCGGGCGACCGGCAACTCCCCTCCCGCGCCCGCACGCACCAGGACCACGGGCCCGTCGGCCCGTGCCACGATGTGCAGGCTGGTGTCGCCGAGGAAGAAACTCTCGGCGGTGTCCAGTCCGCGCGAGCCGAGCACCAGCATCTTGGACTCCCCCACCGCCCTGAGCAGTGCGGAGGACGCCTCCTCGGCGACCAGATCCTCGATGATCGTCAGATTCGGATGGCTCCGGCGGAGTTCCGTCTGCGCATCGTGCACGATCCGCCTGGCCCAGTAATTCTGATCCTTTTCCCGCGGGACTCCGGGCGCCTCCTCGGAGAGCAGGATCCACGCGTGCATCAGGCGCAGCGTGACCCTGCGGCGGTCGGCATCGTCGGCGGCCCAGCGAGCGGCGGCCAGGCTCTCGGCCGTACCGTCGAGACCTACGGTGACGACTGGCTCCATGACGTGTGCCTCCGTCCTTGTCCGACGCTGAAGAGCGGTGACTGATGCCGCCTATTCACCGTCTGCTCCTTGGGGCGTCCGACTGCGCCGGCACATAGGGCGCCGGTCAGGACCACCTACTTCAAGGAATACCCCAAACCGCCCACATCCTCATGCCGCCGGAGATACGGGAATCGAGACGTACGGCCCCACGATCTCCGCGGGCGGCGCCTGGAGCACCCCATCGGGCGGCTCCCGAACACACTTGTACCTACTTGTAACTTTCATACCTCTATAAGTGCTTGATATCCCTTTGACCAGAATCTACTGTCTTGGTGACGATTGGGCTGCACAGAGTGACCGCGCGCCCGTAACCGCCGGTTCCGGGAGTGAGGTGCAGGGCACATGGACCGAGGAGTCCACCGGACAGCGGGAGGCCGAACCGCTGGAGCGGACCGGCGCAGGCGCAGCGCACGGCGGTTGCGAGCCCTTGCCGCGCTCCCCCTGCTCGCAGCGCTGCTGACCGCGTGCGGCGACTCCGAGACCACCGGTCGCCCCGTCCTGAACTGGTACAACTTCCCCGACGACTCCGGCGCCCTGCAGGAAGCCGCCACCAAGTGCAGCCGGGACTCGGGCGGCCGCTACACGATCGAGTACCACAAGCTCCCGCGGGCGGCGGACGGCCAGCGGCAGCAGCTCGTCCGCAGAATGGCCGCCCAGGACAGCGGGCTCGACATCCTCGGGCTCGACGTGACCTGGTCCGCGGAGTTCGCCGAGGCCCGCTGGATCCTCCCGTGGACCGGAGCGGACCGCCGGCAGGCCGTGCGGGACACCCTGCGGGCGCCGCTGCAGACGGCGACCTGGAAGGGCAAGCTGTACGCCGTCCCGTACAACACCAATACCCAACTGCTGTGGTACCGCTCGGATCTGGTCCCGAAGCCGCCGAAGACCTGGGCCGAGATGCTCAGGATGGCCGGTGACCTCGCCCAGCAGGGCAAGCCGCACTATGTGGAGATCCAGGGGGCCCAGTACGAGGGGCTGACCGCCTGGTTCAACACGCTGGTGGAGAGCGCGGGCGGTTCGATCCTGACGCCGAACGCGCTGGCGCCCTCGCTCGGCCCTCCCGCGGTGAAAGCCGCCACGATCATGCGCAACCTGGCGACCTCGCCCGCGGCGGACCCCTCGCTCTCCAATCAGATGGAGGACCAGAACCGGCTGGCCATGGAGTCCGGAACCGCGGCTTTCGAGATCAACTACCCGTTCGTCTATCCCTCGATGAAGGCGAACAACCCGGAGCTGTTCAAGAACTTCCGCTGGGCGCCCTACCCCCGGGTCGACGCGGACCGTCCGGCCCGGCCGACGATCGGCGGCATCGACCTCGCGATCGGCGCCTACTCGAACCACCCGGACCTGGCGTTCGAAGCGGCTCTGTGTCTGCGCAATCGCGACAACCAGATCACCGCCGCGGTCAAGGGCGGTCTGCCGCCGACCCTGCGCAGTCTCTACGACGACCCGGAGGTAGCCGCCAGCTATCCGTTCGCGGCCGAGGTGCTGTCCGCCCTGGAGACGGCGAGCCTGCGCCCGAAGACCCCTGCCTACCAGAACGTCTCGATCGCGGTTTCGCACACTCTCTCGCCCCCGTCCGGGATCAAGCCGGAGAGCTCGATCAACGAGATCAGAACGCAGATCGACGATGCGCTGCAGTCCAAGGGGCTGATCCCGTGAGCCGCACGAGCGCGGCCGCTGTACGCCCCGCACACCCCGATCCTCGGACGCCCCCAGGGAGGCCACGATGAGCAGCCCGGCCGCACCGGCCGACTCCGTGCCCCCGGAAGCGGGGGAACAGCAGAAGACGGTCGACGACCTGTCCGCGGGGACACGGCAGGAGCGCCGGTTCGCCTGGCTTCTGTGCGCTCCGGCGGTCGTCGTCATGATCGCCGTGACGGGCTATCCGATCGTGTACGCCATCTATCTGTCCCTGCAGCGCTACGACCTGCGTTTCCCGCAGTTGGCGGAGTTCGTCGGGTTCAGCAACTACGGGGCGGTACTCTCGTCCGACTTCTGGTGGGAAGCGTTCTGGGTGACCGTGCTGATCACCGCCGTCTCCGTGACGGTCGAACTCGTCCTCGGCATGGGACTGGCGCTGGTCATGCACCGCGCCATCTTCGGCCGCGGCACCGTCCGTACCGCGATTCTGATCCCCTACGGCATCGTCACCGTCGTCGCGGCCTTCTCCTGGCAGTACGCCTGGACCCCCGGGACGGGGTACCTGGCGAGCCTGCTGCCGACCGGCAGCGCCCCGCTCACCGACCAGTGGGAAGCCATCGGGCTGATCATCCTCGCCGAGGTGTGGAAGACCACCCCGTTCATGGCCCTGCTGCTCCTCGCCGGACTCGCGCTGGTGCCGGAGGAGACACTCCGGGCGGCCATGGTCGACGGCGCAGGCGCCTGGCAGCGCTTCCTGCTGGTCACGGTCCCGCTCATGAAACCGGCGATCCTGGTGGCGCTGCTCTTCCGGACCCTGGACGCGTTCCGGATCTTCGACAACATCTACGTCCTGACCGCGGGCGCCAACGGAACCGGCTCCCTGTCGATCCTCGGCTACGACAACCTGTTCACCGCGCTGAACCTCGGCGTCGGGTCGGCGATCTCGGTGCTGATCTTCATCTGCGTCGGGATCATCGCCTTCGCCTTCATCAAGCTGTTCGGCACGGCGGCACCGGGCTCGGAGGTGGAGCGCTGATGACTGAGGCCGGCAAGAGACGGGCCGTAGGCTGGGGCGTGGTGAACCTGGTGGTCGTGCTCTACGCCCTGTTCCCGGTGTGGTGGATCACCGCTCTCTCCTTCAAGGACCCCAGCACGCTGACGGACGGCAACTTCGTTCCGACGAAATGGACTCTCGAGAACTACCGCGGCATTTTCGAGACCTCCGAGTTCACCCGCGCACTGATCAACTCGATCGGCATCGCCGTCATCGCCACCGTGATCGCCGTGGCGCTGGGCACCATGGCCGCCTACGCGGTGGCCAGGCTGCGCTTCCCGGGCAAGAGGCTGCTGATCGGCATGTCGCTGCTGATCGCGATGTTCCCGCCGATCTCCCTGGTGTCGCCGCTGTTCAACATCGAGCGCTTCCTGGGGATCTTCGACACCTGGCCGGGGCTGATCATCCCGTACATGACGTTCTCCCTGCCGCTGGCGATCTACACCCTCTCCGCGTTCTTCCGGGAGATCCCCTGGGACCTGGAGAAGGCGGCGAAGGTCGACGGCGCCACGCCTGCCCAGGCCTTCCGGATGGTGATCGCCCCGCTGGCGGCACCGGGTGTGGTCACCACCGCCATCCTGGTCTTCATCTTCTGCTGGAACGACTTCCTGTTCGCGATCTCGCTGACCTCCACGACCCGGGCACGCACCGTGCCGGCGGCCATCGCGTTCTTCACCGGCAGCTCGCAGTTCCAGCAGCCCACCGGCTCCATCTCCGCGGCCGCGGTGGTCATCACCATCCCCATCATTGTTTTCGTACTGTTGTTCCAGCGGCGCATTGTCGCAGGACTGACCTCCGGGGCAGTCAAGGGCTGAGCAGCCGTCGATCGGAAGGCAAGGAGGCAGGACCCGTGGCCGAGATTGTTCTCGAGGGAATCACCAAGCGGTATCCCGACGGCGCCCTCGCCGTGAAAGATGTCAACCTCACCATCGCCGACGGCGAGTTCGTGATCCTGGTCGGCCCGTCAGGATGCGGGAAGTCCACCACCCTGAACATGATCGCGGGGCTGGAGGACATCACCGAGGGCACGCTCCGCATCGGTGACCAGGTCGTCAACGACAAGGCGCCCAAGGACCGCGACATCGCCATGGTCTTCCAGAGCTATGCCCTCTACCCGCATATGAGCGTCCGGGACAACATGGGCTTCGCGCTGCGGCTCGCCAAGGTCGACAAGCCCACAATCCGCTCCAAGGTGGAGGAGGCGGCACGCTTCCTCGATCTGACCGAGCATCTGGACCGCAAGCCCGCCAACCTCTCCGGAGGCCAGCGGCAGCGCGTGGCGATGGGGCGCGCGATCGTACGCGAGCCCAAGGCCTTCCTGATGGACGAGCCGCTGTCCAACCTGGACGCCAAGCTGCGCGTCCAGATGCGTACCCAGATCTCCCGGCTCCAGCAGCGGCTGAGCACCACCACCGTGTACGTCACCCACGACCAGACCGAGGCGATGACCCTCGGCGACCGTGTCGTGGTGCTGCGCGGCGGCGTCGTCCAGCAGGTCGGCTCCCCCCAGCACCTCTACGACGAGCCCCGCAACCTCTTCGTGGCCGGATTCATCGGCTCACCGGCGATGAACTTCCTGCACGCCACACTCGAGGACAACACCCTGCGCACCTCGCTGGGCGACCTGCCGCTGGACGATCGGGCACGGCTCTCCCTCGAACGGCAGAACGCCCCGCGCGACCTGCTGCTCGGCTTCCGGCCCGAGGATTTCGAGGACGCGAGCCTGGTCGAACCGGGGCACGGCGGATTCACCTTCACCACCACCGTGGACGTCGTGGAGTCCGTGGGCTCGGACATCTATGTGTACTTCACCGAGGAAGCGGGCCGCGCGACCACCGCAGAACTGGAGGAACTCGCCGCGGACTCCGGCCTCAAGGACACCGGCACACAGGAGCACCAGATCGTCACGCGGCTCGACGCCGCCTCCCGCGCGCGTGAGGGGCAGCCGATCGAGCTGTATCTCAACGCGGCGAAGGCCCATATCTTCGACCCGGCCAGCGGGATCAACCTCACGCATCCCGAGAACATCGACCGCGACTGACAGGCCCGTATCCGCCCTGGCCTCCGGCCGCCGCAGGCGTCCCGCGGTGAGCACGGTGGGCAACTGCCCGCTCAGCGGGCCGGATACGGCAGGGTGTCGTCCAGCCAGTCGAAGACGATCTGGTGGACGCGCTGCTGTCCGAGCCCGCCGCAGTGGCCGCCGGTGCCTTCCTCCCGGGTCAGATGGTGGCGGGTCCTGGGCCCGGTCAGTGCGGCGTGGACCTCGTCGGCCTGGCCGTCGGACGTGAAGTCGTCATCGGCGTCCATGACGAGGACCGGGCAGGAGACGCGTTCGAGCAGACCCCGGGCGGTGAAGCGGGCCAGCTCGCGGAAGTACGCGGCCGGCCGGGCGGCACCGTGGGCGACGGCCCGTGCCATCAGGTCGTCGTGGGCGGAGCTGCCGGGCGTGAACCGAGTCTCGAGGTCGGCGTCGGCGGTGGGATCGTGCGACATGACGCGGCCGAAGAGATCCGCGCCGAGCATGCGGGCCAGCCGCGCCGAGAAGTCGTACTGGGCGGGGTCGAGGACGAGGGCGGCCAGGCGCTGTTCCCCGGTCGCTCCGCGCAGGGCCAGATATCCGGCGAAGCTGCGGCCGAACAGGGCGATACGGGAGTCGTCGACCCCGGCCTGCCGCACGAGCCAGTCCATGACGGGGGTGAGAACGCGCTCGTAGTCGTGACGGAAGTACAGCCGCTGCGTGTAGAGCACGCCCCCTTGGCCGGGGCCCTCCACGAGCAGACAGTTGTAGCCGCGGCTGACGGCGTGGAAGGCGGTCTCGGCGTAGCCGGCCTCGGCGGTGGAGTCGTATCCAGCGGGGACGATCACCGTGGGGCGGGCGGCTGAGTCGTTGCCCGGCCGTACGAGGTAGCCGGCCAGAGCCGTGTCCTGGTACGGAATCTCCGCCCTGGTGCAGGGCCAGGTCATGAGCCGGGCCGCTTCCCGGAAGCTGTCGCGGTGAGCGTGGTAGGCGGTGTGCAGCCGCGGGTCGTCCAGATCGTGGCGCAGGAAGTAGTACGACTGCCGGTAATACTCGCCGGCCCGCAGGAACGCCGCGCGGGCACTGGCCACATGGCTGCCGGTGAGCGAGACGTAGGCGGCGGCCCGGGCCTGCCCCGCCATGGCGAGCCACTGGGTGTACCAGGAGGGGCGGTCCCCCTCGACGATGTGCCGGGCGACGGTGTAGGCCTCGCCGAGGTCGCTGCCGCCGCTGCCGGCCGCGGTCAGCGTCCGGCAGAACTGCGCATCGAAGTCGGGGCTCGAGAAGGCGATCCTCATGATCCACGCTCCCCAGAAGCCGGGACGGAACCTGCCGCCGACGCCCGGCCGCTGCCTTGCCCGTCCGGTCGACCGTACCCAGCCAGTATCGGACGGATCCCGGCCCTCCGCCCGGCCCGAGGGAACCCGCCGGAGGGAGGGCGGCCGGGCGGTGCCGGGCACGAGGACCGGGCGGCGCCCGCCTGCGCGCCTGCTCGTCCGCTACGGCTGTGCGGTGCCGGCGGTCTACCGGGTGGCCGCGCCGGCGACTGCGCGTACTTCGGTCTCCGCCCGCTTGGCCTCGTCCGGCTCCTCCTTCCCCAGGACCGTTCCGAGCCACCCGAGGAAGAATCCCAACGGGATGGACACGATTCCCGGGTTGTTCAGGGGGAAAGCGGCGAAATCCGTGTCGGGGAACACTGCGGACGGGTTTCCTGACACCGCAGGGGACAGCAGTGCGAGAAGGATCGACGACAAGAGCCCGCCGTAGATGCTCCAGGTCGCTCCGGTGGTGGTGAAACGCTTCCAGTAGATGCTGTAAAGGATCGCGGGGAGATGCGCGGAGGCGGCGACGGCGAAAGCCAGCCCGGCGACAAAGGATACGTTGACCCCCTGGGCGAACACGGCCAGGGCTGTTGCCGCTGCGCCGATCAGCACCAGGGAAATACGGGCAACGAATACTTCCTGTTTCTCGGAGGCGCGGCCCCGTTTGAGCACGGCGCCATAGATATCGTGCGCAAGGGACGTCGCCGAAGCCAGCGCGACACCGGCCACGACTGCCAGGATCGTGATGAAGGCAATGCAGGACATCACCGCGAGCAGAAATGACCCACCGAGGTAGTCCGCGAGGAGAAAGGTGACCGTGTTACCGGAAGGGTTGTCGTCCTGAATGGCGGCGGGGCCGATCGCGGCTGCCGCACCGAAACCCAGAACTCCGGCGGTCAGGCAGAAAACGCAGGTCAGGACGGTCGTCCATTGGACGGATCGCCGGGCTGCACGTGCTGTCGGGACTACGGACAGGCGCATCAGGAGATGCGGTAGCCCGGCAGCTCCCAGCACCAGCGCCAGCTGCAGGCTCAGCGAATCCAGCTTGCTCGCGCCGTCATCGCCGAACCGCAGCCCCGCCTGGAGAAACTTCTCCCCCACGCCGCTGCGTTGCGCGGCAGCGCCCAGCAGACCGCTTGGGTTCCAACCGGCCTTGGAAAGAACCAGCAGCGCCATGTAGAGGGTGCAGGCGAGCAGAAGAACGGCCTTGATGCATTGCACCAGGGTCGCACCGCGCATTCCGCCGATAGCGACATAAATGACCATCAGGACGCCGAGAAATACCATGACGGAATTTTGGGCGGCATCGCCTGAGAGTCCGAGGATCGGGGCGGCCAGCGACCCCGCTCCCACCAGTTGGGAGATCAGGTAGAGCAAGGAGACCACAAGCGTGGAGACACCGATGGCCCGGTGCACCGGCAGCGGCCGGAGCCGACGCGCCAGTGAATCACCGATGGTGAATCGTCCCGTGCTGTGCAGGGGTTCTGCGACCAGGAGGAGAATGACGATCCAGGCGACGATCGGCCCGAGTACGTACGGAATTCCGTCGTATCCGGCCAGTGCGATGAGTCCCGGAGTCCCGAGAAGCGTCGCTGCGGAGATGTAGTTGCCGAACAGGGCAATTCCGTTCTGCGCCGACGACAGACGGCGGCCGCCCACGAAGAAGCCGTCGGCCTCGGAATCGGTGCCGACCCATACGGCAATGAGCACAATGCAGACGATGAATACGGCGAATATGGTCAGTACGGGACCGCCGTCCCCCGCTGCTGCCAGCGTCCGAGCGGTGCTCAACGCTCTCCCCCAGCCCGCTCGTACCCGGCTCTCATCCGGGCAGCCGACGGATCCAGAGTGTTTCTCGCGTAGCGGGCATACCAGCTCACGACCACGACAGTTGTGACGCACTGCAGCAGCCACAGGCTGAGTCCGACGTTGAGGTGGCCGACCACTCGGGCGGCCATCACGCCGCGGGCTTCGTTCGCCAGAACGGCGTGGAACACATACAGAGCGAGAACGGCGCCCGTGACGGCGAAAGTCCGGGACCGGCGTGCGGTGCGCAGCCACTGGAAGTCCTCGGTGGCGCCGATCTCCTCGTACAAGGTCCTGCGGGCGGGCCGCTCGTCATGGGAGCCAGCGGCCGAACCGCCGTAGAGGGTCCGGCCGGCGTGCGAAGGCGCTCTCCGGCGCGAGACTCCGCTGTCGTTCACAGATTACAGCTCCTGATTGGGCAGATACATGACACGTCCATCAATCCCGAACGCCGTTCGGTTTGAGACTAGAGGGGAGCTCCAGGCCGGGACAACCCACCGTCACACGGTGATTGCGTCGATCTCGGGAGAATCCGCGGAACCACGCGATGGCGCTTCCCCCGGCCGCCGGAGCATCAGGACTCCGCCGGTCGGTCGACCCCCTTGGCCACGCGCGCGTGGAGCGCGGTGAGGCCGTCGAGGAACATCTCGAGGGCGAGTTCGAAGCTGTCCCGGTCGATCTCGTCCGCGTGCTGGCGCAGGCGGTGCGCCCCGGCCAGATGCGGATAGCGGTCGACGTAGACCTGCACGTCGTCGTCGAAGCCTCCGGCGAACGAGCTCATCGCGGAACCGATCACCAGGTACTTGGTCGAGGCCCCGATCATGGTGGCGTAACGGGGCGGCCATCCGGCGCCGACCAGTCCGCCGTGTACAGCGTCGGCGCGCTTCAGGGACGCGTCGCGGTGGGCCGGGCCGTACGCGAGAAAGGGCACGATGTTGCGGTGGGCGGCGATGGCGGCGCGGTAGGACCGAGCCCAGGAGGCCACGCCGTGCCGCCAGTCCCCGCCGTCGAAGCCCGAGACGTCCACGCTCTCCATGATCGTGTTTGCGGCCTCATGGAGGACGTCGTCCTTGGTGCGGACGTGCTCGTAGAGCGAGGAGACCTGGACGCCGAGCGCACGGGCGAGTTTGCGCATCGACAGCTCGGCGAGCCCGTCCTCGTCCACGATTGCCAGCGCCGCCGTGCAGATGCGCTCCCGGCTGAGGATCGGTTTTGTCGGCCGGGCCACCGGCGCACCCCCAGTTTCTGTGATGCGGTAGGTCTTCCGCGGTGCCTGCTCCGGCCTCACCTTACAGCGGGGGTGAGTAACCGAACACGGTTCGAACGAAGGCCGGCCCGGTGGCTGCCGCTGCGGCTGCGATGGCACCCGCCGGGCCGTTGGCGCCCGTGACCCCCTGGCGCGCTGGGTTGCTGCGCTACCGCGTTCGCTCGAAGGCACCGATATCGCAGGCCGGGCCCTGCGGCCGGGCGATGCCGCGCTGGTCGGCGGCCGGGCAGCCCTTGGCGGCGTCGATGGCCGGGCTGCCCGTCAGCAGCGCTGCGGTGTCGGTCGGGCCGCCGTTGTCGGCCAGCGGGCCGAGCCGCGCGGGACGGCTGGGCAGGTCTCCCGTGGAGTCGAGGTCACAGCTGTTGCCCGTATCGATGTTGTGGCCGAGTGAATCGATGGTCGCGAAGACCTTTCTGCAGTCACCTCCCGTCTTGTCACTGGTGTTGCCCGCGATGATGGAGTTGCGCAGGGTCAGGCGCCCGAGCTCGAGGTCGACGATGTCGGGGATGGGCGAGGGCAGACTGTCCAGGTAGGCGGGGGCGATGTTGATCCCGGCGCCGCCGTCGGTCGCGCTGTTGCCGGTGATGGTGGAGTTGAGGATCCGCACCGGCCGGACGCCGCGGATGTCGATGCCGCCGCCGTATCCCGCCAGAGTGCCCGGGCGGTCGCCGGGGTCGGTCACCCGGTTGCCGGCGATCGTCGAGTTGACCACGGTGCCGCTGCTGTCGAACCTGATGCCGCCCGCTTCGCCCGCGCTGTTGCCGCTGACGGTGCTGTCGATCAGGTCGAGATGGGAGCCCGGAATGTTGAAGATGCCCCCTCCGTAGCCCGCGGAGTTCCCGGTCACGGCCACGCGCCTCAGCGTCATCCTCTTGTCATTGCTGATACCGCCGCCCCCGGTGTCGGTGATGGGGATCTCTCGCTGCTTGGTGATACCGCCGGTGACCGTGAGGTCGGACAGCGAGGTGTCGGCACGCATCCGGAAGGCACGGTCGATGCCGTCCGCGTCGATGATCGTGGTCCGCGCTCCGGCACCCCGGATCGTGGTGGGCGCGTTGACGTTCAGGTCACCGGTGGTGGGATCGGGGTGCGACCCGATGATCAGCCGAGGGTTGGGCGGGATGGTGAGCCGGTACCGGCCGGCGGGCAGCCCGATCCTGCTCCCGGGCCGGGCGTTGGCCGTCATCACTGCCGCCCGGAGGGTGCAACTTCCGGCGGCGGTACGGCAGATGCCGTCGGACGGTCGGGCGTCCACCGCGTCGGTGGTGGCATTCACCGTGATGTCCGTGGGCGTGGGCTCGGCGTTCGCCTCGGCGGGAGCGCTGACGGCCACCGCCGCCCCGCCTCCTAAGACCAGGGCGGCGATCGCGTGCACTGTGATGCGTTCTCTCATGGAGTGAACTCCTGCTCCGTCGCGGGTGGTTGACCAGCAAGAAACGCGCACGTTTATAACTTGCACCAGACTCTCCCCATCATGGAAGAGCCCATCCAGCCGCTGCTTCGGCCGAGTTTGACCGACCTTCCCCGCGGCCCGCACGGTCTCGCGCGGGAGCTTGTCGCTGGTTCGCAGCGGCAGCGCCTGATCCACGCGATCATCATGGTGGTGGCCGGAAAGGGCTACATCGCGACGACCGTCGCCGACGTGACGGGGCGGGCGGGAGTCTCCCGTAAGACTTTCTATGAGCACTTCGCCGACAAGGAGGAGTGCTTCGCAGCCGCCGCTCGCACCGGCCGGGAACTGATGATCAAACGGCTCGAGGCCTCGTTCTCCCGGTCGGCCTCGCGGTCACTGGACCCCATCGCGACTCTGCGGGCCTCGATCCGCGTCTTTCTCACGCTGATCGCCGAGGAGCCCGAATTCGCCAGAGCGTTCTTCCTCGAGACTGCCGCGGCCGGCGGACGCGCACAGGAGGAGCAGGTGGCCTGCCGCGTCTGGTTCGCCGACAGTGCTCGCGCCTGGCACGCCAGGGCCGGTCTCCCGGGTCGCACTCCGGTGCCCGGGGCCGTCTATCTGGCAGCGGCGGATGCCGCGCACGAAGCCGTCCACCGCTGTCTGCGACAGGGGCGGAGTGCGGAGATCCCGGACCTGGAGGACACCGTGCTGTATGTCTACCTTGCCCTTCTGGGGATGCCGGAGGCGGCGGCCGGCCTTCGCGGCTAGCCTTCGGCCGCGCCCTCGCTGATGCCCTCGGCGAACTCCCACCAGGCGAGTGGCAGCCAGTCGCCGTCGACGAAGGCGTCCACGGACGAGCCGCGGCCATTGATGGCCACCTGTGTCCCCGGCGGGTAGGTGGTGCCGGACAGGCCGGGCACGGGGACGATCAGTGTCCCCAGGCGTTGTGCCACTTTCTCGTCCTCCTTCTCGACGCTCACGCGTAATGGAAAAATATGCATCACATTAGCCGGGTTGTCTCCTGCTCCACCCGGGAGGAGCATGAGAAATAGGTCACGTGAGGCGAACGGCCCCGCCGCTCGCGCCATCCGTGAGCACAAGGTCGCGTTCGACTGACGGCGCGGTTCGCCTCCCGGCAGGGTTTGTTCATTCGCCGATGGGAGGTAGTCGGGATGAAGGCCGTCGTCTACAAAGGACCGTTCGAAGTAGCGGTCGAAGAGGTCGAGAAGCCCAAGGTCCAGCACCCGAACGACGTGATCGTACGAGTCACCTCCACTGCGATCTGTGGCTCCGACCTGCACATGTATGAGGGCCGTACCGCCGCCGAGCCAGGCATCGTGTTCGGCCATGAGAACCTCGGCACCGTCGAGGAGACGGGTGACGGCGTGACGTCCCTGTCTCCCGGGGACCGCGTGGTCATGCCATTCAATGTCGCCTGTGGGTTCTGCCAGAACTGCGTCAAGGGATTCACCGGCTTCTGCCTGACCGTGAACCCCGGATTCGCCGGTGGAGCGTACGGCTATGTGGCGATGGGGCCGTGGCCGGGCGGCCAGGCTGAATACCTGCGGGTCCCCTACGCCGACTTCAACTGCCTCAAGCTGCCGCCCGGGAATTCGCAGGAGAGCGATTTCATCCTGCTCGCCGACATCTTCCCCACCGGTTACCACGGCAACGAGCTGGCCCAGGTCTCCCCGGGCGAGAGCGTCGCGGTGTACGGCGGTGGCCCGGTCGGTCTGATGGCCGCCTACTCCGCGCTGCTGCGCGGCGCCCGGATGGTCTTCGTCGTCGACCGCGTGCTCGAGCGTCTGCAGAAGGCCGAGGAGATGGGCGCGATCCCGATCAACTTCGCCGACGGCAACCCGGTGGAGCAGATCAAGGAGAAGGCCGGTGGTCAGGGCACGGACAAGGGCATCGACGCCGTCGGCTACCAGGCTCAGGCGCGCACCGAGGATCGCGAGGAGCCGGCGACCGTACTGAACTCGCTCGTCGAGACCGTGCGGGCGACAGGCGCACTCGGCATTCCGGGGCTCTACGTCCCGGCCGACCCCGGAGGCCCCGACGAGCAGGCGAAGCGCGGCATGCTGCTCGTCGGGATCGGCAGGCTCTTCGAGAAGGGGCTGCGCCTGGGGACTGGGCAGTGCAATGTGAAGCGCTACAACCGGCAGCTGCGGGACATGATCATCGAAGGCCGGGCCAAGCCCAGCTTCGTCGTCTCGCACGAGCTGCCCCTGACGCAGGCGCCGGATGCGTACGACAAGTTCGACAAGCGCATCGAGGGCTACACCAAGGTCGTCCTGCATCCGCAGATGTGACCCCTACGGCCTGAGACGCCTGGAGGGCGGTACGGCTGCCCCGGCCCGGACAGCGGGCCGGGGC
>NZ_JBEXKU010000042.1:0-67089 GCF_040609575.1 Streptomyces sp. NPDC004647
CGGACGGTCGTCGGCGCCGGACCCCGCCGCTGGGCCCGCGCCGCCGCGCTGATCAGCACCTCCGCCGCGCTCGCCCTGCTGCCCGCCGTACCCGCCCAGGCCGACGCCATACGGAGCCAGGAGTGGGCCCTCGACGCGATCAGGGTCGAGGACGCCTGGCGCCTGACCAAGGGCGAGGACGTCACCGTCGCCGTCCTCGACACCGGTGTCGACGACCAGCACCCCGACCTCGCGGGCCAAGTCCTCCCGGGGAAGGACCTGGTCGGCTTCGGGGCCGGCCGCGGTGACCGGCCCTGGGCGCGGCACGGCACCGCCATGGCCGGAATCATCGCGGGCGGGGGCCACGGCCCCGGCCGCCAGGACGGCGTCCTCGGTGTCGCCCCCGAGGCGAAGATCCTTCCGGTCCGGGTGATCCTCGAGGACGGCGATCCGGCCCGGAAGAAGGCCCGCGGGGTACGGGGCAGCGCGCTCGCCGAGGGCATCCGCTGGGCAACCGACCACGGCGCCGACGTGATCAACCTCTCGCTCGGTGACGACAGCAAGTCGGCCCATCCCGAGCCCCAGGAGGACTCCGCCGTCCAGTACGCGCTGAGCAAGGGCGCCGTCGTGGTCGCCTCCGCGGGCAACGGCGGTGAGGAGGGCGACCACATCTCCTACCCGGCCGCCTATCCCGGCGTGATCGCCGTGACCGCGGTCGACCGGAACGGCAACCGCGCGCCCTTCTCCACCCGCCGCTGGTATGCCACGGTCTGCGCACCCGGCGACGATGTCGTCATCGCCGACCCGGACCGCCGCTACTACGAGGGCTGGGGCACCAGCGCCGCCGCCGCCTTCGTCTCCGGCTCCGTCGCGCTCGTCCGCTCCGCGCACCCGGACCTCAGCCCCGTCCAGATCAAGAAGCTTCTCGTCGACACCGCGCGCAACAGACCCGAGGGCGGGCGCAGCGACGACCGCGGCGCCGGACTGGTCGACCCGGCGGCGGCGATCAAGGCGGGCGGGAAGCTGAAGGCCCGTCCGCAGCAGCCGGCTTCCGCACCGTACGAGCAGCGCTACTTCGGCGCCGGACCCGACGAGGACGGCGTCGCGGGCGCCGCGACGGGTGTGCTCGCGCCGATCGCGGGCGGCGTGGGCGCGGTCCTCGTGGTCGGCGCCGTCGGACTCTGGCAGGCAGGCCGCCGCAGGACGCCCGGACAGTTCCGCTGACCCGGGCCGATACCCTCCTTCCGTGGCGCTCAAGAACATCCCGGATTCCGGATTCTCCGACGACGACGGCAATGCCGACCCCCGGCTTGCGGCGGCGCTGGCCGCGTACGCCGAGGACCGTGCCGCGGAACCGCAGGTGCTGTCCGCCCTGCCCGCCGCCCGGCTGCTCGTGCCGGTGGTCGCCGTCCTCGGTGAGGTGGAGATGGGACCCGACGGGCTGCGGCGCGAGAAGACCAGCGACATGGCGGTGCCGACCCTGGAGGGCCCCGGCGGCCGCCGGGCGCTGCCCGCGTTCACCTCCACCGCGTCCCTGGCCCGCTGGGACCCCGAGGCCCGCCCGGTGGCCGTACCGCTGCACCGGGCGTTGCAGGCCGCCGCCCACGAACAGGCCGACACCGTCGTACTCGATCTCGCGGGACCGGTGCCGTACCAGCTGACCGGACCCGCGCTGCTCGCCCTCGCCGAGGGCCGGGACAGCGCCGACCCCTTGGCCGACCCGGCCGTAGCCGAGGCCGTACGGACCGTGCTGGCCGGTGAGCCCGGCGTGCTGCTGGCCCACCTCGCCCCGGGCGGCGGCGCCGACGGCACCCTGGCACTCGGCCTCGCGCCGGAGGCGCCGGCCCGTGAGGTGGCGCAGCGGGTCGCGGCCGCACTGGCCGGGGACGAGGTGCTGCGGGCCCGGCTCGTACGCGGCCTGGACCTGGCGCTGCTGCCCCCGGACACCGCGCTCCCCGGGGAACCGCTCTTCGTCCGACAGGCGTCTTGATCTGATTCGCCCCACAATGCAAGGAGACTTTGTGATCTTTGCTGAGGAGGCGAGATGGCCGAGACGACGACGCGCACGACCGGCAGGGCGCAGCCGATCGATACGCGCACGGTCGCGGCGGAATTCCTCGGAACCCTGCTGCTCGTGTTCTTCGCGGTCGGCTCGGCCGTCCTCGGCGCCGAGTACGTCGGTACCGTCGGCATCGCACTGGCCTTCGGCTTCGTCCTGCTCGCGCTTGCCTACGCGCTGGGCCCGGTGTCCGGCTGCCACCTCAACCCGGCGGTCACCCTCGGCTTCCTGCTCGTCCGCCGCATCACGCCCCGGAAGGCCCTGGAGTATGTGATCGCGCAGCTCGTCGGTGCCGTCGCCGGCGCCGCGCTGCTCTTCATGGTGGCCAAGCAGGTGCCGGGCCTCGAGACGACCGGAGCCTTCGGCACCAACGGCTACGGGTACCGGTCGGCGGTGGGAATCAACATCTTCGGCGCGTTCGTCACCGAGATCGTGCTGACCTTCCTGGTGGTCTACGTCTATCTGACGGTGACCCGCAATCTGGTGCTGGTCGGCCTCGCAGGGCTGCCGATCGGTCTGGCCCTGGCCGTCACCAACCTGGTCGGCATCCCGCTCACCGGCACGTCGGTGAACCCGGCGCGCAGCTTCGGCCCCGCGCTCTTCGCCGGCGCGGACGCGCTCGCGCAGATCTGGCTGTTCCTGATCGCACCCCTGGTCGGCGGGGCGCTCGCCGCGCTGGTGCACGGCTTCACGCACCCCGCCGAACCGGTCGGCGTCACCCGCGCGGCGACCGGGGCGCCCGAGCAGGACCCTCCGGGGCCGGACGTGCCCCCGCCGGACGCCAAGCCGGATCAGCCGTAGACCGGGTCAGCCGTATACCCGGGTCAGCTGTAGAGAGGCCCGGTGAACTTCTCGCCCGGCCCCTGGCCAGGCTCGTCCGGCACCACGGACGCCTCGCGGAAGGCCAGCTGGAGCGACTTCAGCCCGTCCCGCAGCGGCGAGGCGTGGTACGAGCCCACCTCGGTCGCGCTGGCGGTGACCAGTCCCGCCAGCGCGGTGATCAGCTTCCGCGCCTCGTCCAGGTCCTTGTGGTCCTTACCCTCCTCGGCGAGGCCCAGGTTGACCGCGGCCGCACTCATCAGGTGCACGGCGACCGTGGTGATCACCTCGACGGCGGGCACGTCCGCGATATCGCGGGTCATCGTGTCGAAGTCGGGCGCCTGCCCCTCTTTCTCGGGCTTCGGCTGCTCAGGGGGCGGGGTGGCGTCGCTCATGGCTCTGGCTTCACTTTCGGTGGGCGGTTGGCCTCAGCCTATGGCCCTCACCGGCTCGAGTGGGGGCCGCCCCCGGACGCTGGTATGCTTACTGATTGACCGGCCGGACATGCATGTGCCCGGCCCGCAAGTGGAGGCTCCGATCTCCCACCTGGCCGACCTCTGAGGTCGGCGGGTCACCGGTCAGGCAGGGCCCGTCGTTCCGTACGGACGACGTGGAGCTGCCCGATGCGCCCCGCGGTAAGACGCGGCGGTGTTCCGGTTCGTGAGGAGCCCCGCCTGTGTCCCGTCCGGGGCGTTTTTCACGTCCGGGTGCGGGGGTCGACAGACAGACGTACGCGGCTGTCCGCCAGACATTCGCGTGGTGCAACCGAGGAGGCCCCATCAGCGCCGAGCCCCGCATCAACGACCGGATCCGAGTCCCCGAGGTGCGACTCGTCGGTCCCAGTGGCGAGCAGGTCGGCATTGTGCCGCTTGCCAAGGCACTGGAGCTTGCGCAGGAGTACGACCTCGACCTCGTCGAGGTCGCGGCGAGCGCCCGCCCGCCCGTGTGCAAGCTCATGGACTACGGCAAGTTCAAGTACGAGTCGGCCATGAAGGCCCGTGAGGCGCGCAAGAACCAGGCGCACACGGTCATCAAGGAGATGAAGCTCCGGCCGAAGATCGACCCGCACGACTACGACACCAAGAAGGGTCACGTCGTCCGGTTCCTCAAGCAGGGCGACAAGGTCAAGATCACGATCATGTTCCGTGGGCGCGAGCAGTCCCGCCCCGAGCTGGGTTTCCGGCTGCTGCAGCGGCTGGCGGAGGACGTCCAGGACCTCGGTTTCGTGGAGTCCAACCCGAAGCAGGACGGTCGAAACATGATCATGGTTCTCGGTCCGCACAAGAAGAAGACCGAGGCAATGGCCGAAGCCCGCGAGGCGCAGGCCGCCCGTAAGGCGGAGCGCCAGGGGGTTGCTCACATGGACCAGTCCCCGGGCCACTCGGACTCGCTCGAGGAGCCTTCCGAGCACCCCGCCGAGGCGTGACACCGGGGCCGCAAGGCCCGCCCCGGGGCAGCTGCCCCGGACCCGACCCAGACAGCTGACGCTTTCGCATGCCGGTTTCACCGGTTGACCGAACCGGAAGCGCCACCGACGAGGAGAGACGGCGACATGCCGAAGAACAAGACGCACAGTGGTGCCAGCAAGCGCTTCAAGCTCACCGGCTCCGGCAAGGTGATGCGCCAGCGCGCCGGTCGCCGCCACCTTCTCGAGCACAAGCCGTCCACGCTGACGCGCCGCCTTGCCGGCAAGACCGAGATGGCCCCGGCCGACGCCAAGAAGATCAAGAAGCTTCTCGGCAAGTGATGTCACCGCCCCCGAATCTCAGGGGCGAACGTCGGGCACCGGGACCTATTCGATTCCGGGCCGCGTGAGTCACCCCGCGGCCCCGTACAAGGAGTTAACAAGTGGCACGCGTCAAGCGGGCAGTAAACGCCCACAAGAAGCGCAGGGCGATCCTCGAGCAGGCCAGTGGCTACCGTGGCCAGCGCTCCCGCCTGTACCGCAAGGCCAAGGAGCAGGTCACCCACTCCCTGGTCTACAACTACAACGACCGCAAGAAGCGCAAGGGCGACTTCCGGCAGCTGTGGATCCAGCGGATCAACGCCGCCGCCCGCGCCAACGGCATCACCTACAACCGCTTCATCCAGGGTCTGAAGGCTGCCAACGTCGAGGTCGACCGCAAGATCCTCGCCGAGCTCGCGGTCAACGACGCCAATGCCTTCGCCGCACTCGTCGAGGTGGCGCAGAAGGCGCTGCCGAGCGACGTGAACGCGCCGAAGGCCGCCTGACCGAGGCGCACCCCGAGCGTGAACGGACCCGCAGGCCCCGGCCTGCGGGTCCGCCGCTTTTTGCAGCCGCCCCTTCCCGTACGCCGCCCCGTCCGCAGTCCGCACGGCAGTCGAAGAAGTCCGAAACAGTTCCAAGGAGTGAGCCGCCGCCGATGGGCCCCGCCGAGCCGATCTCCCCGCGTTCCCCCCGCGTCGCCGCCGCCCGCCGGCTGGCCCGCCGCAACTTCCGCGTGAAGGAGCGCCGGTTCATCGCCGAGGGCCCGCAGGCCGTACGCGAGGCGGCCCTCCACCGCAGCGGCGGCGAGCCCACCCTGACCGAGCTCTTCGCGACCGCCGATGCCGCCGAGCGGTACGCGGACATCGTCGAGGCTGCCCACGCCGCCGGAGCGCGCGTCCACAGCGCCGCCGACGAGGTCGTCGCCGAGATCTCGCAGACCGTGACCCCGCAAGGGCTCGTCGGTGTCTGCCGGTTCCTGGACACGCCGTTCGAGGGGATTCTCGCGGCCCGCCCGAAGCTCGTCGCCGTCCTCGCCAACGTCCGCGACCCCGGCAACGCGGGGACCGTACTGCGCTGCGCCGATGCCGCCGGAGCCGACGCCGTGGTCCTCACCGACGCCTCCGTCGACCTCTACAACCCCAAGTCCGTACGGGCCTCGGTCGGCAGCCTCTTCCACCTCCCCGTCGCGGTGGGTGTGCCCGTCGAGCGGGCCGTACAGGGCTTCAGGGACGCCGGAGTACGGATCGTCGCCGCCGACGGCGCGGGCGAGCGCGACCTCGACACCGAACTCGACGAGGGCGTCCTCGGCGGCCCCACCGCCTGGATCTTCGGCAACGAGGCGTGGGGCCTGCCGGAGGAGACCCGGGCCCTCGCGGACGAGGTCGTACGCGTCCCCATTCACGGCAAGGCCGAGAGCCTCAATCTCGCTACCGCTGCCGCCGTGTGCCTCTATGCATCCGCTCGTGCGCAGCGTGCTTCCGGAGGGTGCCGCTCCGTCACCTCGAACTAGTAGGGTTGCGGCCCGGGGGGCCGTAAAGAGGGGGGTGTGGGGATATGGACGTCGGAACTTCGGCTCCGCGCACGGATGGTGCGAACGCACCCGGCTCCCTCGCCGCCTGGGACCCCGGCCTCATGCCACTCGGTCTGAGCCCCGACGACCTGCCTGACGGCCTCATCGTGGCCGACGAGACCGGCCGGGTCTTCTGCTTCAACGCCGCGGCGGCCCGGATCACCGCCCGCCGCCCCGAGGACGTGATCGGCCTGCCGGTGGATCGCGCGCTGCCGCTGGAGGACCTCGACGGCCGCCGCTGGTGGACCGTTACCGATCCGTACGGCGGCCTCGCCACCCGCATCGGGCAGCCCGAGCGCAATCTGCTGCTGCCCGGCGGCCGCGAGGTGCTGGTCTCCGCGCGCTATGTACGCAGCCGGCCCACCGGGCCGGTGCACCGGCTGGTGGTCTCGCTGCGCGGCACCGAGGCGCGCCGCCGCACCGAACGCAGCCACGCCGAGCTGATCGCCACCGTCGCCCATGAGCTGCGCTCCCCCCTCACGTCGGTGAAAGGGTTCACCGCGACACTGCTCGCCAAGTGGGAGCGGTTCACCGAGGACCAGAAGAAGCTGATGCTGGAGACCGTGGACGCCGACGCCAACCGGGTCACCAGGCTGATCGCCGAGTTGCTCGACATCTCCCGGATCGACTCCGGCCGGCTGGAGATCCGCCGCCAGCCGGTGGACATGCCGACCGCGGTGCACCGGCATGTACAGGGGCACATCGGAGCAGGTCAGGACCCCGATCGTTTCCGGATCGCCCTGGTGCGGCCGCTGCCCGACCTGTGGGCCGACCCGGACAAGGTCGACCAGGTGCTGGCCAATCTGCTGGAAAACGCGGTGCGCCACGGCGAAGGAAGGGTCACCATTGAGGTGGCACCCGCCCCCACCCGTACCGCAGAAGGAACGGCAGTCACCGTGAGCGACGAAGGCCCCGGCATCCCCGAGGAGTCGATGAGCCGCGTCTTCACCCGCTTCTGGCGGGGCAGCAAGCGCGGCGGCACCGGGCTGGGCCTGTACATCGTGAAGGGCATCGTGGAGGCACACGGCGGCACGATCGAGGTCGGCCGGGCCTCCGGCGGCGGCGCCCAGTTCCGATTTACGTTGCCCGTGGGCACGCCGGCCTTCATGACCTGAGCGTCCCCCGGGCTCCTCCGCCCCCCACCTCCGGTGGGAGCACCCCCGCCTCGCGCCCCGTAGACTCGACCTTTGGCACCCCGGGCAGCCTCGGCAGCCCTGCCACCGAGCGTGGGCAGCGCCACCCAGCCAATCGGAAACACGGGAAGAGATGTCGGCACCCAATAAGTCGTACGACCCTGTTGAGGTCGAGGCACTGAAACCGGAACAGATCGCCCGCATGCGCGACGAGGCGCTCGCCGCCATCGCCGCGGCCGGCGACCTCGAGGCTCTGCGCGAGGCCAAGGTCGCCCACGCCGGCGACCGCTCGCCACTGGCGCTGGCCAACCGAGAGATCGGCGCGCTCCCGCCACACGCCAAGGCCGACGCGGGCAAGCGGGTGGGAGGCGCCCGCGGTGAGGTCAATCGTGCCCTCAAGGCCCGTCAGGAGGAGCTGGAGGCCGACCGCGACAACCGCGTACTGGTCGAGGAGGCAGTGGACGTCACGCTGCCGTACGACCGCACCCCGGCCGGCGCCCGGCACCCGCTGACCACGCTCTCCGAGCGCATCGAGGATGTCTTCGTGGCCATGGGCTACGAGGTCGCCGAGGGCCCCGAGGCCGAGGCCGAGTGGTTCAACTTCGACGCGCTGAACTTCCCGCCGGACCACCCGGCCCGCGCCATGCAGGACACCTTCTTCGTCCAGGGCCCCAAGGGCGCGGACGAGGACTCCGGTGTCGTGCTGCGCACCCACACCTCGCCGGTGCAGGTCCGCAGCATGCTCGACCGCGAGCCGCCCATCTACGTGATCTGCCCCGGGCGGGTCTTCCGGACGGACGAGCTGGACGCCACCCACACCCCGGTGTTCCACCAGGTCGAGCTGCTCGCCATCGACGAGGGCCTGACCATGGCCGATCTCAAGGGCACGCTGGACCACATGGTGCAGGCCCTGTTCGGGGAGGGCATGAGCACCCGGCTCCGCCCGAACTTCTTCCCCTTCACCGAGCCGTCCGCCGAGATGGACATGCAGTGCTACGTGTGCCGCGGCGAGTCGGTCGGCAACCCGGACCGTCCCTGCCGCACCTGCGGCAGCGAGGGCTGGATCGAGCTCGGCGGCTGCGGCATGGTCAATCCGCGGGTGCTGATCTCCGCGGGCATCGACCCGGAGAAGTACAGCGGATTCGCCTTCGGGTTCGGCATCGAGCGGATGCTGATGTTCCGCCACAACGTCGAGGACATGCGAGACATGGTCGAGGGTGACGTGCGTTTCACCCGGCCTTTCGGGATGGAGATCTGATGCGGGTCCCGCTTTCCTGGCTGCGGGAGTACGTCGACCTGCCGGCCGGTGAGACCGGTCGTGACGTACAGGCCAAGCTCGTCGCCGCAGGGCTCGAGGTCGAGCGGGTCGAGCACCTCGGCACCGGCCTCAAGGGCCCCTTGGTGGTCGGCAAGGTGCTGGCCATCGAGGAACTGACGGAATACAAGAAGCCGATCCGCTACTGCCAGGTGGACGTCGGCGACGCTGGGGGAGGGACCGAGGAGCCGCAGAACATCGTCTGCGGCGCCCGGAACTTCCGCGTCGGCGACAAGGTCGTCGTCGTCCTCCCCGGCGCCGTACTGCCCGGTGGCTTCCGGATCTCCGCGCGCAAGACGTACGGCAAGACCTCCGAGGGCATGATCTGCTCGGTGAGCGAGCTGGGCATGTCGGACGAGCACGACGGCATCATCGTGCTCCCGCCCGAGCACGAGGTGGGCAGCGACGCCATCGAGCTGCTGGAGCTCGTCGACGACGTCCTCGACATCGCCGTCACCCCGGACCGCGGCTACTGCCTGTCGATGCGGGGCGTCGCCCGCGAGACCGCCACCGCGTACGGCCTGCCGCTGCGCGACCCGGCGCTGCTCGACGTGCCCGCGCCCAACTCGTACGGCTATCTGGTCAAGGTCGCCGACCCGGTGGGCTGCGACCGTTTCACCGCCCGTACGGTCACCGGTCTCGACCCCGAGGCGCGCTCCCCGATCTGGCTGCAGCGGCGGCTGGAGAAGGCCGGAATGCGCCCGATCTCGCTCACCGTCGACATCACCAACTACGTGATGCTCGAACTCGGCCAGCCGCTGCACGCCTACGACCGGTCGCGGTTGGACGGGCCGATCGGGGTACGACGCGCCACGCCGGGGGAGAGGTTCACCACCCTCGACGGCACCAAGCGGGTCCTCGACTCCGAGGACCTGGTGATCACCGACAGCTCCGGCCCCATCGGGCTCGCGGGCGTCATGGGCGGTGCCGACACCGAGATCGCCGACCCGGTCACCCACCCGGAGACCGGCGAGGTGCAGGGCACCACCGACGTCATCATCGAAGCCGCGCACTTCGACCCGGTCGCCATCGCCCGCACCTCCCGCCGCCACAAGCTGTCCTCCGAGGCGTCCAAGCGCTTCGAGCGCGGAGCCGACCCGCAGGCCGCGTCGGCGGCGGCGCAGCGGACCGTCGACCTGCTGGTCCTGCTCGCCGGGGGCACGGCCGAAGCCGGCGTAACCGAGGTCGTCACGCCCAGCGGCCCACGCACCATCAGCATTCCGGCGGACCACCCCGACCGGGTCGCGGGTGTGGAGTACGGCCGCGAGACCGTCGTCCGCCGCCTCCAGCAGGTCGGCTGCGATGTCTACGGGCAGGACGAGCTGATCGTCACCGCCCCCAGCTGGCGGCCCGACCTCCGCGACCCCAACGACCTCGCCGAGGAGGTCATCCGGCTCGAGGGCTACGAGAACCTGCCGTCGACCCTGCCGAAGCCGCCCTCAGGCCGCGGCCTGACCGGCCGGCAGCGACTGCACCGCCGGGTCGGCCGCGCACTCGCGGGTGCGGGCTGTGTGGAGGCGCTGAACTACCCGTTCATCAACGAGTCGGTCTTCGACGACCTGGGCCTCGCCGCCGAGGACCCCTCCCGCCGCGTGGTGAAGCTGGTCAACCCGCTCTCCGACGAGGAGCCTGCGCTGCGCACCGCGCTGCTGCCGGGCCTGCTCGGCGCGCTGCGGCGCAACGACGGGCGCGGCTCGCACGACCTCGCGCTCTTCGAGACCGGCCTGGTCTTCCGGGCGAGTGAGGAACCGCGCAGCGCCGCCATCCTGCCTGTCGACCGGCGCCCCACGGACGAGGAGATCGCCGAGCTGAACGCGGCGCTGCCCGAGCAGCCCCGGCATGCCGCCGTGGTCCTCGCCGGGGCGCGCGAGCAGTCCGGCTGGTGGGGCAGGGGCCGCCCGGCCGAATGGGCGGACGCCGTCGAGGCGGCCCGTACGATCGCGCGCGAAGCGGGAGTCCAACTCCTGGTCCGCCAGGGCCAGTACGGGCCGTGGCACCCGGGCCGCTGCGCGGCACTGTCCGTGCTGAGCGACGGAGCGGAGCAGATCGTCGGCTTCGCGGGGGAGCTGCACCCGCGGGTGGTCAAGACGCTGGGACTCCCGGAGCGCACCTGCGCGATGGAGCTGGACCTCGACCGCCTTGAGCGGGCGGGCAGCGACACCGTCCAGGCTCCCCATGTCTCCGCCTTCCCCGTCGCCACCCAGGACGTCGCGCTGGTCGTGGACAACAGCGTTCCGGCGGCCGATGTGGAGGCCGCGCTGCGTGATGGCGCGGGCCAACTGCTGGAGTCACTGCGGCTGTTCGACGTCTTCACCGGCGAGCAGATCGGCGAGGGCAAGAAGTCACTGGCGTACGCGCTGCGCTTCCGCGCCTCGGACCGGACGCTGACCGTGGAGGAGGCGTCCACGGCCCGCGACGCCGCCGTCACGGCCGCCGCCGAGCGCACCGGAGCCGTGCTCCGCGGGGCGTAGCAGCCTGCGTCACGCGGCAACGATTCGATGGGGTGCACCCGGTCCGCCGGGGGCACCCCATCGTGCTGCCATGACCCTGTCCGGCGCGCCGGGCCCGGTGAGCCGCACCCGGACCGGGACCACGGGCACCAGCGCCGCGGCGGAGGCGGCCCGCCGGCGGGGTAGTGCCGGTTCCGTCGGCCACTCCATCTGCATGGCGCACTACATGCCATTGCAGTTATATATCTGAAGGCGTATGTTCGAGAGGTGGCCATACCTTTCGATGTGCTTGCCGAGCCGGCCCGGAGGCGGATCCTGGATCTGCTCCTGGAGCGCCCCCGCCTGGTCGGTGAACTCACCGACCACCTCGGACTGACCCAGCCGGGCACCTCCAAGCATCTACGGGTGCTGCGCGAGGCCGGGCTCGTGAAGGTCCGCAGGGACGCCCAGCGCCGGTGGTACGAGCTGCGGCCCGAGCCCCTGGCGGAGGTCGACGCCTGGCTCGCCCCCTACCGGCGCCTGTGGGAGGAGCGGCTCGACGTACTCGAACGACACCTCGATTCGATGCCGGACGCACCGCCGGACATCGACCGGAAGGATCAGTCATGAAGGAAACGCTGACCACGGTGGAAGGCCGCCCCGTCCTGAGAATCGAGCGGAGGCTCTCGCACCCGCCCGAGAAGGTCTGGCGAGCCATCACCGAGCCCGAACACCTCAGCCGGTGGTACCCGTTCACGGCCACCGAGCTCGATCTGTGCCTTGGCGGGAGGATCCGCTTCGACGACGGGCGGGGCACGGCCATGGACGCGGTCGTCACCGAGCTCGACCCGCCCCGGCTCTTCGCCTTCAGCACCAACGCCCCGGCGGAGATGAGCCGGGAGAGCGCGGACCTGGTGCGCTTCGAGCTGAGCCCCGAGGGCGCGGGCTGTCTGCTGGTCTTCACCCAGGTCTTCGACGACCGTTACGCCGCCGCCAGTTACGCGAGCGGCTGGCAGGTCTGCCTCGACGCGATGGAGGCGGTGGTCGACGGCCGGCCGGTCGAGCCCGGCTACCCCGTGGCGGAGCTGCACGACGCGTACTTCGAGAAGTTCGGCCTGGACAGCGGGACCGTCTCGGAGACCGCCGACGGCTGGCTCGTCCGTTTCGAGCGGCAGCTCACCCAGCCGGCCGAGAAGGTGTGGACGCTGCTCACCGGTGAGGAGTCCGCGGGGCCCGAGGTCGGCGGCCCGGTGCCGCAGTCGTTCACCAGCGCCAAGGTGCCCGCCGGAGCGGTCACTTCGGTCAAGGCGCCGGCGCTGCTGGAGTACGAGTGGCGGACCGGCGGACACACGGGCGGCCGGGTCCGCTGGGAACTCTCCAGCGGTACGGGGCACGGCGCCCGCCTCGTCCTCACCCAGACCGGTCCGGGCGGCCATCGGGCCGACCGCTCGACCGCTCTGGCGGCCTGGCGGAAACGGATCGCCCGGCTCGCCGAGGACCTGCGCGGACTGCCCCGCTGAACGCTGAACCGGGCTGATCCCGTGGCGGCCGCGCGGCGGGCAGCCCCGGGCCGGCCGCCCGCCCCCGACCCACTGTGTCCTGCCCCGAGCGGTGGGGCAGCGCCGGCCGGAGGGCGCCGCGGCCCGCGATGCGATGTCAGCCGATCACCTCGGCGCAGGCCGTGCGGAGTCGGCGTACGCCCTCCGCGATCTCCCCCGTACCGGCCACGCCCGCGAAGCTCAGCCGCAGGTAAGGGGCAGGCGGTTCGGCCGCGGAGTACGGTCTGCCGGGCGCGACCGCCACGCCCGCTCGGAGGGCGGCGCCGACCACCGCGTCCTCCTCCGCGCCGTCGGGCAGCCGCAGCCACAGGTGGTAGCCGCCCGAGGGGACATGGCCGAGGCGGAGGTCCGGGAGCTCCCGGCGTACGGCCGTGGCCATCGCCTCGCGTCGGGTGCGCAGCTCCGCGGCGACAGCGCGCAGATGGCGGCCCCACACCGGTGCCCCGACGAGCTCCAGGGCGGCCTCCTGGAGCGGTCGCGGGACGAAGAAACTGTCGACGACCTGGATGGCCCGCAGTCTGGACTGCACCGGACCGCGGGCGGCGAGTGCGCCGACCCGCAGGCTGGGGGAGGTGACCTTGGTGAGCGAACGGACATGGACGACGACACCGTCGGGGTCCTCCGCCGCGAGCGGTGGCGGCAGCGTCCCGGCGTCCTCGTGGACGAGATGGCGGGCGAAGTCGTCCTCCACCACGAACGCCCCCGCCTCGCGCGCGGCCCGCAGCACCCCGCTGCGCCGCTGCGGCGACAGAAAGGCGCCGGTCGGATTCTGGAACAGCGGCTGGCAGACGAACACCCGGGCCCCCGTGGCGCGGAAGGCGGCGGCCAGCAGTTCGGTCCGTACGCCCTCGGCGTCCACCGGGACCGGCACCGGACGCAGCCCGGACGCCCTCGCGACCGCGAGCATCCCCGGGTAGGTGGGTGACTCGACGAGGACGGCGGCCCCGGGCGGGGCGAGCGCGCGCAGCGCTGTGGTGAGGGCGCTCTGGCCGCCCGCGGTCACCAGGACGTCCGAGGCGCCGATCGGGCCGCCCGGCCCGCCGATCTCCCGGGCGAACCACGCGCGCAGCTCGGCCAGCCCCTCCATCGGCGGACGGCCCCAGGCGCCCGGCCGGCGTCCCGCCCTGGCGAGGGCGGCGGCCAGGGCACGTTCCGGCTGGAGGGCGGGATGCAGATAGCCGCCGTTGAACTCGATGACGCCGGGCGGGGGAGCGGCGAGGGTGGCGAGCACTCCCGAGGCGTCGACGCTACGCGGCACCGGTTCGCCGGAAGCCGCCGCCGATTCGGCGCTGAGGGAGAGCTCCTGCCAGGACGTATCGCCCGGCTCTGGAGCCTTGGGGCGCGGCTGCGCCCGGAAGGCCCCGGCACCGGGGCGGGTGACGACCAGCCCCTCGGCGGCCAGGACGGCCAGCGCCCGGGTGACCGTCACCGGGCTCACCCGATAGCGGTCCACCAGTGCACGGCTCGACGGCAGCTTCTCGCCGGACGAGTAGCGGTCGACCTCTTTCCGCAGGAGATCGGCCAGCTCGGCAACACTGCTACGCTCCTGCATGACAGTACAAGATAGCGCTACTGCTCCGTTCGCGATAGCGGCGAGGAGCGGAACCCTCCTCGCCGCCCTGGGCGTCGGAGCCTTCTCCCTCACCTTCCCGGCGACGGCCTGGGCCCTGGAGGGCCTCGGCCCCTGGACCGTGACGACCGTGCGCATGGTCCTCGCCGCCCTCATCGCGGGCAGCTGCCTCCTGGCGCTGCGCGTACCGCTCCCCGAGCGCTGCCACCTCCCCGGCCTGCTCGTCGTGGCGGCCGGCGTCGTCATCGGCTTCCCCCTCCTCACCACCCTCGCGCTGACCTCGTCCTCGACCTCCCACGCCGCGGTGGTCGTGGGCCTGCTGCCGCTCACCACCGCCGCGTTCTCCGCCGTACGCACCGGGGCCCGGCCCTCCCGCACCTTCTGGCTGGCCGCGCTCGCAGGAGCGGCCGCCGTCCTCGCCTTCGCCCTCCTGCAGAGCGGCGGCGCACCGACCGCCGGTGACCTCTACCTCTTCGCCGCACTGCTGGTGTGCGCCGCGGGCTATACGGAGGGCGGGCGGCTCGCCCGCCATCTGCCGGGCTGGCAGGTCATCGGCTGGGCGCTGATCGTCTGCCTGCCGCTGGCCGTGCCCGCCGCGGCTCTCGCGCTGATCGCGGAGCCCGTACGGCTCACCCCGCACGCCGTCATCGGACTGCTCTGGGTGGCCGCGGGCTCCCAGTTCCTCGGCCTGCTGCTCTGGTACCGCGGGATGGCCGCGATCGGCGTCACCCGCGCCAGTCAGCTCCAGCTCGCCCAGCCTCTGCTGACCCTGGTCTGGTCCGTGTCGCTGCTGGGCGAACACCTCACCGCCGCCGCCCCGCTCACTGCTCTCGCCGTACTCGTGTGCGTCGTGGTCACCCAGCGCGCGCAGACCTGACCGGATGCACGCAAGGGTGCACGAATCGGCTTCGGTCATAGACTTACGACCACGGAGCGCCGCACTCTCGGAACAGGCGCAGTACCCCCAAGCGGGAGGTCACGGCAGATGGAAGCCAAGAAGGGCGACACACTGCTCGTCCACGGCAGGACCGTCGGTCACCACGACCGCAAGGCCAAGATCGTCGAGGTGCTGGGAGACCACGGCGCACCGCCGTACCGGGTGCGCTTCGAGGACGACGGCAAGGAATGCCTGGTCTCCCCGGGCCCCGACTCCGTCGTCCGGCACAAGGGCTCGAAGATCCCCGGCCGGTAATCCCGGCAGCGTCCCGTACCGCTCAGCGCGGCGGGCGCACCGGCGTCGGATAGTGGTCGGCGACCACCCGGGACATCGCCCCGTTGCGGTCGACGGCCACTTCCGTGGCGGAGAAGAAGACATTGCCGCGCACCTGCGGCCAGTCCTTGTCGAAGGTGAGATGGCGGGACAGCTCGGCAGGGTCCTGCCAGGGAGCAGGCTGCGCCGGATCGCCCGCCTTGTACAGCGCCTCACCGATGTAGAGATCCACCCCGGTGCCCTCCACCACCTCGGACCACCAGGGCACGAGCTTCGCGTAGTCGGCGACCTCGAAGCCGATGTTCCAGTAGACCTGCGGGACGATGTAGTCGATCAAGCAGGTACGGACCCATTTACGGGTATCGGCGTACAGATCGTCGTAAGTCTGCACTCCGGCACGGGTGTCGGAACCGGCCGGGTCGGTTGCCCGGTTGCGCCAGACGGCGAACGGGCTGATGCCGAAGCGCACCTTCGGCTTGATCTTCTTGATCCGGGCGGTGGTCTCGCTGACCAGCCGGTCCGTGTTGTCACGCCGCCAGGCGCCCCGGTCGGGGAAGCCGGCGCCGTGCTCGGCCCAGGCCGCGTCGTCGTCGAAGACCTGACCGGCGACCGGGTACGGGTAGAAGTAGTCGTCCCAGTGCACGGCGTCGATGGCGTACCGCCGCACCGCGTCGAGGATGGCGTCCTGCACGAACCGCCGGACCTCGGGCAGCCCCGGGTTGTAGTACAGCTTGCCGCCGTACGGCACCACCCACTCCGGGTGCACGCGCGCGGGGTGCGTCGGGACCAGCCGTGACGGGTCGGTGTGGTTGGCGATCCGGTACGGGTTGAACCAGGCGTGCAGCTCCAGGCCCCGCCGGTGGGCCTCGCGAACCGCGAAGCCCAGCGGGTCCCAGCCCGGGTGCTTCCCCTGCTCGCCGGTCAGATACTGCGACCAGGGCTCGTACGGGGAGGGCCACAGGGCGTCCGCGGTGGGCCTGACCTGGAAGATCACGGCGTTCAGCCGCCGTCGGACCGCCGTGTCGAGGAAGCCGATCAGCTCCGTCCGCTGCTGCTCCGCGGTGAGTGAGGGCCGGGAGGGCCAGTCCCGGTTGGCCACGGTCGCCAGCCACATACCCCGGAACTGCCGTTTCGGCCGGCGAATGACACCCAGCTCCCCGCCCGGGGCGTACGCCACCGCGTCACCCGCCGGCAGCAGTCCTGCCAGCGCGCCCGCCGCCCCCGCGGTGAAGCCTCTTCGTGTGATGTGCCACATACGCTCGCCCCCTGCTCGCCGGATTCTTCCCGCGTATGGCACAGCATGCGCGCCCCGGCCACTTCGGGACAGAACCGTGCGGAGTAACGTCTGGGTCCGAGGCAGACGTCCGGGGTCCACTTGCCGAAGGCCAGGGGGAGCCGTCTGCCGGCCGAAGAAGATCAGCGAAAGGCACGATGTGACCGACATCGAACGCGTCGGAGTGGTGGGCTGCGGCCAGATGGGCGCGGGCATCGCGGAGGTGTGCGCCCGTTCCGGCCTGGAGGTCATCGTCGCGGAGACCACCGGCGAGGCCCTGGAGATCGGCCGCACGCGCTTGACGAACTCGCTCGGCAAGGCCGCGGAGCGCGGCAAGATGACCGAGGAGGAGCGCGACGCGGCACTGGGGCGGCTGAGCTTCACCACCGACCTGGGGGAGTTCGCCGACCGCGATCTGGTCATCGAGGCCGTCGTCGAGAACGAGCAGGTCAAGGTCGAGATCTTCCAGATCCTCGATCAGGTCGTGACCCGCCACGACGCGATACTCGCCTCCAACACCTCCTCCATCCCCCTGGTGAAGCTGGCCGTCGCCACCTCCCGGCCGGACCAGGTCATCGGCATCCACTTCTTCAACCCGGCGCCCGTGCAGCGGCTGGTCGAGCTGATTCCGGCGCTGACCACCAGCGACGAGACGATCCTGCGGGCGGAGAAGCTCGTCGGTGATGCGCTCGGCAAGCATGCGATCCGGGCTCAGGACCGCTCCGGCTTTGTCGTCAATGCCCTTCTCATCCCTTATCTGCTCTCCGCGATCCGGATGTTCGAGTCGGGCATCGCCAGCCGTGAGGACATCGACAACGGCATGGAGATGGGCTGCGCCCACCCCATGGGACCGCTGAAGCTCTCCGATCTGATCGGCCTGGACACCGTCGCCTCCGTCGCCCAGTCGATGTACGAAGAGTACAAAGAGCCGCTGTACGCCGCTCCCCCGCTGCTCCAGCGGATGGTCGACGCGGGCCGGCTCGGCCGCAAGACGGGGTCGGGCTTCTACCCGTACTGAGCCTGTAGGGCAGTCCCCGGCCGGCGCCGGTGCTCGACTGCGGCTGCCCCGGTCGGCCGGCCGCGGGCCGCCGGCCCCCGCCCCGTTCGCCATGACCGTACGAACGGGCCCGGGGCCGCCGGCTCGGGGGAAGACCCACGGCCGGTCACGGGGCGGCTCCTTCGAGTCGCATGACGATTCAACCGCTCTGTGCGGCGGCGCGGCAGGGTGTGCGACCGTCCAGTGCGGGTGCCGCGTTCACACGGGGCGCGCGGCGGGTGCCCGCATATTCCTTCCGCACACTCTCCCGCCCTGTCCTGCCCCGCTGTTGACTCGGGGCGTACGGCTGACAGGCGGGCCGCGCCCATGATGGCCGCCGCGTGAAGACGACTCCGCTGAGGGAGCGCACTCGTGACCACCGAACCCGAGCAAGCCGTGGTAGCCGCGGAGCTCGCGGAACTTCGCCGGATCCTGGATGTGGGCCTCGCCCGTATCGACGGCCAACTCGCCCTGCTCGCCCAGCGGAACGATCAGACGGATCGTGACCTGGCCGAACTGGCGGTACGGGTCGCGGCGTTGGAGCACAGCCGCTGGCCGATACCCTCCGTGGCCGCGCTCACCGGTCTGAGCGCGCTCGCGGTCACGGCCTGGCAGGCCACCGGCCACTGACGGGGGCAGATCCGGTCAGCCGAGCCGGATGTGGTGCAGAAGGAGCAGCGCCGCCGCCATGTTCGCGGCCGGGACGTCGCCGCGCGCGACCATGTCGGGGACCAGCTTGAGCGGCACCCACTCGCGCCGGTCCGACTCGAAGTCGTCCTCGGGATGACCGACGTACACGGCCTCGTCGGCCCAGTAGATGTGGTGCCGGGCGTCGGTGAGCCCGTTCGACGGCTCGACGGTCAGCAGACGGCGCAGCGCGCCGGGACGCCAGCCCGTCTCCTCCTCCATCTCCCGGGCCGCGGCGACCGCGATGTCCTCACCGTCCTCGACGACCCCGGCGGCGAGTTCCCAGCCCCAGGTGTCGGTGATGAAGCGGTGCCGCCACAGCAGCAGCACCTCGTTGGCGTCATTGACCGCGGTGGCCGCGGCGACCGGGCGCAGCCGGATCACGAAGTGATCGAGGTGCCGGCCGTCGGGGAGTTCGACGTCGGCGAGGTTGACCCGGAACCAGCGGTTCTCGTACACGGTCTGCTCCCTGAGGTTCTTCCATCGCACGCGTCCGCCACCTTCCGCCGTGTCGATGGCAACATTCGCAGGATCCGGGCAGACCGCGCGCTCACAGCGGAACGCGCAGTGCCCCGTCGATCAGTTCGGCGGCCTCGGATGTCGCCGCGCACCTGCTCGCGACGAGATGCTCCCGTACGGCGCGGAGCCGGTCCCGAAGGCGCTGGGACTCCATGCCGCGGGCCCGTTCGGTCATCTCCACCGCGGTGGCCACGGCTCGGTCGGCGTCGCCCTGCCGCAGCTCGATATGAGTGAGCATGGCCAGCCGGTGGACCCGGCCCCGGTCGTGGGCGGGGGTGTCGACGGCGGCCGCGGCATGCTCACGGGCCGCTGACAGCTCGCCGAGGCTCAACAGGGCTTCCGCGACCTGGACATTGACCAGTCCGGGCTGCACATAGCCGGTCTCGGCGGGCTCCTGGCCACGCCGGATGCGCCCGGCCGCGGTCTCGGCGCGCCGGATGCAGGACAGGGCGCTCGCCCCGTCGCCGAGCCGGGCGTACGCCTTGGCCTGCATCGCGTACAGATCCGCGGCGAGGGCCGGGGTGATGTGCGGACCGGCGGCGCGCAGCGCGGACTCGGCGAAGGCGACGGCCTGCCGGTACTCGCACATGAACAGGGTCTGGTTGACGAGCAGGGCGATGACGTACGCGCCGAGTCCGCGGTCGCCGCTGGCCTTGGCGAGCCGCAGCGCCTGGTGGAAGTAGCGCTGCGCCAGACCGTGGACGTCGGAGTCGTACGCACAGATACCGGCGACGGCGACCAGCCCGCCGGTCGCCCGGTGCAGCTGGCGGCCGGTGGCGTCGGTGTAGCTGCCCCGCAGCAGCGGCGCCGTCTCGGAGTTGAGGAAGCCGACGATCCGGGCCCTGGTCGCGACACCGCCCGCCTTGCGGTACATCTGCTCGTAGTGTGCGCGGGCGGCCCGGAGCATCTCGATGTCGGCCATGCTGACGTGGGTCCGGCCGTGCCGGGAGACATCGGAGTCCTCGGGCGGGTTCTCCCACTCCCAGACCGGGATGACCGCCGGGGTCCCGGTGAGCGCGGGGGCGCTCACGACATGCGGCCGCTGCTGCTCGTCGGACCGCCACAGCGCGGTGGCCCGCTCGACGAAGCCGGACAGCGGGGTGCTGGGGGTGTGGCCGGTGCCGGGGGTGCCGAGACCGATGTCGTGCAGGGTCAGCGCGCGGTGCAGGCGCTCGCCGAGGACCTCGCAGATCAGGTCCGGCACCTGGCCGCGGGGCCGCTGGCCCTTGAGCCAGCGGGCGACAGCGGTGTGCTCGTAGCGCAGCGCCATGCCGCGGGCGCGGCCCGCCTCGTTGATGTGCGCGGCCAGCCCCGCGTGGGAGATGCCTGCTTCGTCGAGTACGGCGTCGAGCAGGGTGTTGGGCTCCATGCTGCCCTCCCGTGGAGCTCGGTGGACACAGCGTAATGGAGTCGTGCGCACACGGGGTGTGAACCGGCCGCCCCCGTAGGCGAGTTCGCGCTCAGTGGTGTCCGTGACCCCTGCCGCCGACACCGGTCAGGTGCGGCAGCAGCACGGTGCGGTGCGCGTGCACTCCGGCTGTCTCGGCCGAGTCGCAGGAGGCGACGACGGGGGTACCGGATGCGGCGATCCGGCGCAGCGCAGACCAGACGCGGTGGCGTCCGCCGGCGTCGAGCCCTTCGCCGGCGGAGTCGACCAGGAGGGCGGCGGGAGTGTCCAGGAGGGCCAGGGCGAGGGCGAGCAGCAGCTGGTCGGCGGGGTGCAGGTCGGCGTAGCGGGCGTGTGAGGGCAGGGCGCCGGGTACGTCGTCCCGGGATCCGCTGCTCACTGTCAGACCGACGGCGGCCAGCGACCTGCCGGTCGGGTCCCCTTCGGCCCGCTGTCCGGTGCGCAGGCTCGCGAGGGAGAGGAGCTCGCCGACCTGAAGGCACGGATCAGGCAGGACGGCCTCGTGCAACGGCGCGTTCGCTGTTACGGCTCCGGGGTTCGCGCCTTCGCCATCCCGGGCGGCCCCAGTGCCGGCGCGGGGAGCGCCGCCAAGTCCCGTATCCGGACCCCGGTGTGGGCCGTTCGGGCCGACGAGGGCCGGATCCGGGACTTCGCCCATCCGGGGATCACGGAGCTGGGATGCGGCTCCGGCCCCCTCCTGAGCTGCCCGTAGCCGGATGCCGGTGGCCGCGGTGAGACCGGCGGCTTCTTCGCTGGAGGCCGGGGCGGCGGACTCGCCGGCGCGGACGAGTACGGCGCGGCCTCCCGCCGACTGCCGGTCGCCGAGGCCACGGAGCAGAGACATGCGGCTTGGGCCGACGGGCCCGATGACGGCGAGGAGTCCGCCTCCGGGCGCCCGCCGCGCCGTTGCGTGCGCGGGCGCGCTCTCGGAGTCGCGCAGACGGTGGCCGTCTGCGGTGGGGGGCGTCCCGACACCGGTTGTCGCTGCGCCCATGCTGCCCTCTTCTCGGCCTGGTCGGTTTGGCCATACATCTACCAAGAGCGACAGGAATCGGCCGTGCGGCGCTCCGGGCGGGCGGTCCGAGGCGCTCGATCGGCGGCGGGGGAGTGGCGGGGGGGAATGGACGGAAAGCGGTCTCACTCAACCGCCTTGTTGCCGCCGCCATGGTGCACTGCCCGGCCGAGGGCCTCGAGATGCTCGAGGCCCTCGAGTCCGACGGGTGCCTGGCGGGGCACCACCGTCTGTACGTGGTCCGGGCCCGTCTCTTCGAAATGGCAGGCGACCGGCAGGCCGCCGTGGAGAACTACCGCGTGGCGGCGAGCCGTACGACGAGCCTCCCGGAGCGGCACTACCTCAGCATCCGGGCCGCACAGCTCGCCGCGGAGTCCGCACCGGCCTCGAACGGCCGTGCCCCACGTGGCAAGCGTGCCGCGCGTGCCTCAGGGCCGAGAAAGACTCCGAGCAGGAGGCCGTCGTCCGGGGCCGGGCCTGCCGTGACGTACGCCCGGGCGTCGTGACGTACCTCCCGTGTACCGGCCTGCTCCCTACTCGGTTTCCGTGTCGACGAGGCTGCGCAGGTCGATGATCCGGTAGCCGCGGTCGTGGATGGCGTCGATGATCTCTGGGAGGGCCTCGGCGTCGAGGACGGTTCCGCCTCCGTCGGGCGTACCGACGTGCATCTGCACGATCTCTCCCGGCGTCAGGGCGTCCATGGCCCGGGTGACGACCTTCTGGACGGTCATACCACCGGCGGTGCCGAGGTAGCCGTTGGTGTCGGCGGTGAACTCGATGTCCGCGAAGCCCAGCGCGTTGACTCCCGCGATCCCTTGCGGGGTGGTGGCGCCGTAGGGGAAGCGGAAGAACGGCGCCGGCTCCGCCCCGGTCGCCGCACGGATCGCCCGGTCCGTGCGCAGAACCTCGTCCTCCGCCTCCTGGCTGGTGAGATCGTCGAACGACGGATGGTTGTAGGAGTGGTTGCCGATCCCGTGCTCGGCCGCCATCGCCCGCGCAACCTCGGGGTGGGTATCGGCGAACTTCCCGGTCAGGAAGAACGTCGCCGGCACTTTCCGCTCGCGCAGGACCGACAGGACCGTGTCCACTCCGGCGCCGTCCCAGGCAGCGTTGAAGGTCAGCGCGACCACCCGTTCCGTGGTGGGAATCTTCCGGATCTCCGAACCGAAGAGATCCTCCACCGGCCCCGCGGCCGTGCTGCGCACCGGCTGCTGGGCCGTACCGGAATCCGTCACGGCGCTGGTGGCGAGGGGGCCGGGTACGGGGGTGTGCCCACTCGCCGGGAGAGCCACCGCCCCCACCATCGCGGCAGCGGCAACGGCGCCGACCGACAGGCGGCTGAAGGCCCTTGGCCTGCGGGCAGCGATGACGCCCGCCCCGGCGGGCGTCCCGGTCATGGCAGTCACGGCACGCGAGACTGAGGAAGCAAAGCGGTACATACCAGGACAATGCACCACTCTTGTCAACGGCCGCATGCTGTGTGGCCCAGGCGTGTGGCGCGCCGACGTCCCTCCGATGCGCGTCGAGGCGATCCGGGACAGCAGGGTCGTGCCTCATGTCGATCCGGCCGGTCGGCGTTCGTATAGAGGGTGAGAGGCCGGGGCCAAGCCGGCCCCGTACCGTCGAAAGCATTGAGGAGGAGCAGCCATGAAGCAGTACCTGCTCAGCATCTACCAGCCCGACGGGGACCCGCCGCCGCCCGAGGTCCTGGATCCGATCATGCGGGACGTCGAGGCCCTGAAGGCCGAGCTCAGGGCAGCCGGCGCCTGGGTGTTCTCCGGGGGCCTGCACCCGCCGAGCACGGCCACCGTGCTGCGGCTGAAGGACAACGAGGTGCTCACGACCGACGGCCCGTACGTCGAGGGCAAGGAGCACATCGGGGGTTTCGCGGTCATCCAGGCGCCCGACCTCGACGCCGCGCTCGAATGGGGCCGCAAGTTCGCCCGCGCGATCACCCTCCCGATCGAGGTCAGGCCGCTGGAGTACGGAACCTCCGAGTGACGTCCGGCATGCCGGACGTATCCGCATCGGAGATCGAGCGCGTCTTCCGCGAGGAGTACGGTCGCGCGGTCGCCGTCCTGGTCCGTGTCTTCGGTGACATCGATGTCGCCGAGGAGGCGGTCCAGGACGCGTTCACCACGGCGGTGGAGCGGTGGCCGTCGACCGGACTGCCCCCGAGCGCGGCCGGATGGATCATCACCACTGCCCGTAACCGGGCGATCGACCGCCTGCGCCGGGAGGCGTTCCGCGCGGACCGGCACGCGCAGGCCGCCCTGCTGCATGCCCGCGACGGACCGGCCGGGGAGGGCCCCGTGCGCGACGACCGGCTACGCCTGATCTTCACCTGCTGCCACCCCGCGCTCGCCCCCGCCGCCCAGGTCGCGCTGACCCTCCGGCTCCTCGGCGGGCTCACCACCGCGGAAATCGCCCGCGCCTTCCTGGTGGCGGAGCCGACCATGGCCCAGCGACTGGTCCGGGCCAAGGGCAAGATCCGCGACGCGGGCATCCCCTACCGGGTCCCGTCCGATGCCGACCTGCCGGACCGGCTACGGGCCGTGCTGGCCGTCATCTACCTCATCTTCAACGAGGGCCATACGGCGAGCTCGGGCGAGACGCTCGTCCGCGAGGACCTCTGCGCGGAGGCCACCCGCCTCGGCCGGCTCCTCGCCGAGCTCATGCCCGACGAGCCGGAGGCCATGGGACTGCTCGCGCTGATGCTGCTCGTCGAGTCGCGCCGGGCCGCGCGCTCCACCCCCGACGGCCGGCTCGTGCTGCTCGCCGACCAGGACCGCGGCCTCTGGGATCGCGATCTCATCGCCGAAGGCCAGACCCTCGTCCGGCAATGCCTGCGGCGCGACCGGCCCGGCCCGTACCAGATCCAGGCGGCGATCAACGCCGTGCACAGCGACGCGCCGACCGCGGCCGCCACGGACTGGTGGCAGATCCTGCGGCTGTACGACCAGTTGCTCGTCATTGCCCCGAGCCCCGTCGTGGCCCTCAACCGCGCGGTCGCGGTGGCCGAGGTCGAAGGACCGGACGCGGCGCTCGCCCTCGTCGACGGCCTCGACCTCGACAGTTACCACCTGTTCCACGCCATCCGCGCCGACCTGCTCCGGCGCCTGGGCCGCGATGCCGAGGCGGTGCTCGCGTACGAAGCCGCGATCGCCCGCACCGAGAACGCGGCCGAACGCGACTTCCTGCAACGAAGCCGTCACGCACTCGACCGGGCTTGACCCGGGGCCACCTGCCGGAACAGAGCCGGGCCCGCCCCGTACGAGGCTCAGGGCCGCCGCATCGAGCGCCACGCTTCGGCTGAGGTGCGCAGCCACAGCGCGGGCGGCGGACGGTGTCAGGACCGGATGCCACCGACCTCACGCCAGAACGCGTCGACCCTGGCGTTGAACAGGTCAGGGGACTCCTGGAAGGGCTGGTGCGCCTCACCCGGCAGCACCTCGAAGTCCGCGCCCGGAATCGCCTCGGCCACGATCCGCCCGAGCCGCGGAGGCGCGGAGATGTCGAGCTCACCGGCCAGTACGAGGGTCGGTGCGGTGATGCCGGGCAGGCGGTCGAACGTCTCATGCGTCATAAAGGGCTCGAGCTGGCGCTGAAAGGCCTCGGCGGACTGCGGGTGCGGGAAGGCCAGCGTCTCGTCTATGAACTGCTCCACCATGCCGTTCGCGTGGGCGCGCGGGGTGTAGATCCAGAGCAGGAACGCCTCGAGCATGGCACGCTCGCTCGGCGCCTCGGCGGCGAGCCAGTGCCAGAAGCGGGTCATGGAGCGGGAGTACGCGTCCAGTTGGGCCCAGGTGCTGACGAGGACGAGGCTGCGGACGAGCTCTGGGTGGCGGAGCGCCAACTCCTGGGCGATCAGGCTGCCGCCCGAGAAGCCGGCGACATGAGCGTGCTCCACCTGGAGCGCCCGCAGCAGCGCCGCGGCGTCGTCGGCCATCATCGGCACCGACAGCGGCCCCTCGGGCAACGGCGTCCGCCCTGACCCCCGGTTGTCGAAGGCGATGATCCGGTAACGGTCGGAGAGCCCGTCGAGCTGCGCCTGCCATACCTCTGCGGGATCGCTCAGCCCGGCGACGAGCAGCACATCGGGCCCTCGGCCCCGGCGCTCGACCCAGATCCCGAGCCCTTCGGCGTCTACCCGCTCGCCCATGGCACGCACCTCCACCTCCATGGTCGGATCCCCGCGCCCCCGCTGCACGGCGGGGGCGCCGGGGGAGCGGCAGGAACTGGACCGTCGCTCCGGCGTCTGCCCCCGGGTCCTCCTGTGACTGAGCTCGGTAGGGGCACGGCCGGCGACTGCACGAACCAGAGCGCGCCGCGCACGGTGCCGTGCGGGCGGTACGCCGATCCGTTCGGCGAGGTCAAGGCCGATCGCTACGGTGCGGGAGTGGACGAACCGGCGGATCCGGCCGGTGCGCGCCCGCAGCCTCCGCCGCGCGACGCCGGGGCTACGACCGGCGGCGCGGTTTGCCGCGCTTGCTGCCTTTGGGGCCACCGGAACTGCTCCGTGGGCTCCTGCCGGTCGACTTGCCGGCTGACGTTTTCCGCCGTGCACCGCCCGTATCGGGGCGCTTGCGCTTCGGCTGTGCAGGGGCCGGGGCCGGGGCCGAGGCCGGGGAGCGGCCCCGCGAGCTGTTGACGGTCCGCCCGCGGACGATCCCGATGAAATCCTCCACCATGTCGGTGGTCTCGTCCTCCGGCCACGACAGCGCGATGCGCGACTCGGGGGCGTCCGAGACCGGCCGGTACGTGAGGTCCTTGCGGTGGTGGAGGCGGGCGAGTGACTGCGGGACGACGAGCAGTCCCACTCCTGCCGCCACCAACGCGACGGCGTCCGCCGTCGTGGCGGGGCGCTCGTTCGCGGGCCGTCCCGGCCGGCGCTCCCACTCGAGGGTGTCGTCGAGGGGATGCAGCACGATGTCGTCGGCCAGATCCTCGGCGGACACCTCGTCGACCGCCGTCACGACATGATCCTTCGGGACCACGACCACGGTCGTCTCGGTGTAGAGGGGGATCGCGCTGAGGTCCGTACGGTCGATCGGCAGCCGGACGAAGCCCGCGTCGGCGCCGCCACTCCGCAGCAGGTCGGGGGCTTCAGCGGCGGGCACCGCGACGAGAGTCAGCGGGACTTCGGGCAGCCGCTCGTTCCAGATCCGCACCCACTTCGTGGGCGTCACCCCCGGGACATACGCGAGCCGGAACGAACGGGATTCTTCCGAGCCAGTCACCCGGCCAGGTTACCGGCCGTGGTCGGAGGTAGCGCACACGCTCGATACCCTTGACACCATGACGTCGCACCAGACCACCCAAACGATGAAGCCCGCAACCGCGGCGAAGAAACTGGGTGTGTACCTCGAGGCCACCCCCACCGAGTTCCAGGAGGGTGTCATCTCGCGCACCGAGTTGAGTGCGCTGCAGGCCGATCCGCCCGAGTGGCTGCTGGAACTGCGACGCAACGGCCCGCACCCCCGGCCGGTGGTCGCGGCGAAGCTGGGCGTCTCCATTTCGGGTCTGGCGCGTGGCGGAGTCACAGACCCGCTCACCACGGAGCAGATCGACGCGTTGAAGCGGGACAGCCCCGAGTGGCTGCAGCAGGAACGCGCCACCCAGGCCGAGGTCCGGAAAGAAGCGGTGCGCATCAAGGAGAAGAAGGCGGAACGAGGCGATCAGCCCCGCCGACCGCGTTCCTGACCTCCACCCCTCGACGCTGCCTGGTTCGCGGACAGCGGCCACCCGAACCGCTTGCTCGTGCCGTCGGCGTCATCTTCAAGGACCCACACCTGCAGCGTGACGTCGTCCTCGCCGCCGGCCGGCCAGGTCAATCGTGAACGTTCTCCGCACAGCGGACGGCTGAGCGCCGTTCGAACTCGGGTTGTGGCACTCACGGACGCTGTGGGTGATCTTCACCCGCGAAGTGAAGATCACCCACAGCGTCGTTTCCGCGGGCGGATCAGCTCCACACAGGCCCCGTCTTCCACCTCGCAGTCCAGTCCCGTCGCCGGGACCACCCCGGTTTCCGTATCCGGCCATTCCGACGCCGTCGGGCTGATGGTGTGCGGTGCGGCGACATGCCATCCGGCCTGCGGACCGATGGCACCATGCCTCCAGGCAGTCTCATGTCCTGCTGTGACTGAGCAGCCGATCTGGCCCTTTAGCCCTTGAGTTGGCCCGTCTGAGCGTCGGAGTTGGCCCCGTGTGACGCCGACCGATAGTTGGCCATCTCGATCCGTAGTTGGCCATCGCCCCGGTTCGACTGCCCAAGACAGGCCCAAGCGCCTGTCGGAGGCTCAGCCGCTCGTCTTAGTTCGGTGACCCGCATCACACCCGGCTCCTGTCAGCAATCGGGGCGCCGTCTCGTTCGAAGGGCACGCGAACGAGACAGGAGCAACGCCATGAAGCACCGCATCGTCGTACTCGGCGCCGGATATGCCGGGGCCTTCGCCGCCGGAAACCTGGCCCGCCGGCTCTCCCCCGCCGACACCGAGATCACCGTCGTCAACGCCGTGCCCGACTTCGTTGAGCGGATGCGGCTCCACCAGCTCGCGATCGGCCAGGACCTCGCGTTCCGCAAGCTCGCCGACGTATTCGCGGGCACCGGGGTGCGGCTGCGCCTGGCGCGCGTCACCGGCGTCGACCCCGAGCGCAGTACCGTCGCCGTGACCGGCGAGGACGGCGATGGCGAGCTCGCGTACGACACGCTTCTCTACGCGCTCGGCAGCTCCGTAGCCCACCGTGGCGTCCCCGGCGTGGCCGAGTACGCCCTCGATGTGACCGGCCGGTCCTCGGCGCTGCGTCTGCGCGAGCGCCTGGCCGGCCTGGGCGAGGGCGGCACCGTGCTGGTCGTCGGTGAGGGGCTGACCGGCATCGAGACCGCCACCGAGTTCGCCGAGTCCCGGCCCGACCTCTCGGTCGCGCTCGCCGCCCGCGGCGAGCTGGGCGCCTGGCTCTCCCCGAAGGCCCGCCGTCACCTGCGCCATGCCTTCGACCGGCTCGGCATCACCGTCCACGAGCACACCGGCATCGAAGCCGTCGAGCCGACACGGGCGATCGCCGTCGACGGTACGGCCATCCCGGCCGACGTGACCGTGTGGTCGGCCGGGTTCGCCGTGCACCCCATCGCGGCCGCCAGCGGCCTGGAGGTCGCCGAGACCGGCCAGATCGTCGTCGACCGCACCATGCGCTCGGTCTCGCACCCGGACGTCTACGCCGCCGGTGACTGCGCCTACGCGATCGGCGAGAACGGCCGGCCGCTTCCGATGTCCTGCGCCTCGGCCGGCTTCACCAACATGCAGGCGACCGCCGCGATCATCGCGCGCCTGACGGGCAGCGAGGTCCCGACCACCGGGCTGAAGTACCACGGCAACCACATCAGCCTCGGGCGGCGGGACGCGATCTTCCAGATGGTGGACGGGGACGTCCGGTCGAAGTCCTGGTACCTGGGCGGCCGGGCCGCCGCGCGGCTCAAGTCGGGCGTGCTCAAGGGGGCCGGGTGGGGCATCGCCCACCCGACCTTCGGCATGCCGAAGCGCAAGCGCCGCCTGGCCACCGCGCCTGACCGGGCCGGTGTAAGGGCCGCCGCATAGGCTGTCCCGCATGGACAGCGCAGCCATCGATCGGTTCGAGGCCAGCCGGGGCCGGCTGGCCTCGCTCGCGTACCGTCTGCTCGGCTCGGCCGCCGATGCCGAGGACGCCGTGCAGGACACGTTCCTGCGCTGGCAGGCCACAGACCGCGAACGGGTCGAGGTGCCGGAAGCGTGGCTGACCAAGGTCGTCACCAATCTCTGCCTCGACCGGCTCCGCTCGGCGCAGGCGCGCCACGAGCGAGCGGCCGGTGCCTGGTTGCCCGAGCCGCTCCTCGAGGGCGACCCGATGCTCGGCCCGGCCGACACCTTCGAGCAGCGCGAATCGGTGTCCTTGGCCGTACTGACCCTCTTGGAGCGCCTCTCGCCGGTCGAGCGGGCCGTCTACGTCCTGCGTGAGGCCTTCTCGTACAGCCACGCCGAGATCGCCGGGATCCTCGACATCACCGAGTCCGCGAGCCAGCAGCACATCCACCGGGCCCGGATCCGGGTCGCCGCCGAGCGCCGCCGCGGCGGCGTGGCCGACCCCGCGTCCGCGCGCCGGGTCGTCGAGGAGTTCCTCGCCGCCGCCACGTCGGGGCGCACCGAACGGCTGGTGGCGCTGCTCACCGACGACGTGACGGCGGTCTCGGACGGCGCCGGACTGGGCAAGCGGCTGTTGCGGTACAAGACGCGCGAGCGGGTCGCCTCCTACGTGCGGGCCGGCTTCAAGCCCACGCCGGCGAAGCGGCGGCTGGCCGGCGGCTCGCCCGCGATCCATATCGCGCTGGTCAACGGCTCCCCGGCCGTCCTCGCCGTGGTCGACGACCGGGTCGTGGGCGCCGTGGCGTTCGAAGTCAGCGACGGCAAGGTCGCGTCCCTGCGCGGCATCGCCGCCGCGGACCGGCTCGCGCGCCTCAACGAGGCCTGGCGGCAGCACGAACCCGACGCGCCGGTCATCAACGCATGGTGACCAGAGCCACCGGAATCCAGTGACCTGAGTCGGAGCGAGGACGGCATCCCTTCGGCCCCCGCGCTGCACAGCAGCACGGGGGCCGAAGCACGTCGGTCTCCCGAATCAGACTCGGCCATGCAGTTCGGATCCCCGATGGCCAACTCGCCGACGAGGACGAGGGTGACGTGCATGCTCATGAAGACCCGGATCAGATCGAGGGTGTCCTGATCGTCGGCCCGGTGAAAGGCGGAACGGATTCGTACGAAGACCGCACAGCGCAGCGACGGTGCGGCTACCCTGCGGGCCGACTCCGACGCTCAGACGGGCCAACTCAAGCGCTAAAGGGCCAGATCGGCTGCTCAGTCACACCTGCCCCGCTCGGGCCGCCCGGGACTCCATTGCATAAAGCTGTCACATTCCGTATAGTCATGCCATCGATGAGGAGGTTTCGATGGCAGTGCGAGCGGCAGTGGCCGGAGCGAGCGGATACGCGGGCGGGGAACTGCTGCGTCTGCTGCTCGGGCACCCCGGGGTCGACATCGGTGCCCTGACCGGCAACACCAACGCAGGTCAGAAGCTCGGCGCGCTCCAGCCGCACCTGTTGCCGCTCGCCGACCGGGTCCTGCAGCCGACCACCACGGAAGCTCTCGCGGATCATGACGTGGTCTTCCTCGCGCTGCCGCACGGGCAGTCCGCCGCGGTCGCCGAGCAGCTCGGCGGCGATGTGCTGGTCGTCGACATGGGCGCCGACTTCCGGCTCAGTGACGCGGAGGACTGGGAGAAGTTCTACGGGTCCCCGCACGCGGGCAGCTGGCCGTACGGCCTCCCCGAGCTGCCCGGCGCACGTACCGCGCTGCAGGGCTCCCAGCGCATCGCGGTTCCCGGCTGCTATCCGACCGCCGTCTCGCTCGCGCTCTTCCCGGCGTACGCGGCCGGGCTCGCCGAGCCGGAGGCAGTGATCGTCGCGGCCTCCGGCAGCTCCGGCGCGGGCAAGGCGCCCAAGCCGCACCTGCTGGGCAGCGAGGTCATGGGCTCCATGAGCCCCTACGGCGTCGGCGGCGGCCACCGCCACACCCCCGAGATGATCCAGAACCTCTCGGCGGTCGCGGGCGAGCCGGTCACCGTCTCCTTCACCCCCACCCTCGCGCCCATGCCCCGCGGAATCCTCGCCACCTGCACGGTGAAGGCCAGGCCCGGCACCTCGGCGCGGCAGGTCCGCGAGGCGTACGAGAAGGCGCTGGCGGCCGAACCGTTCACGCATCTGCTGCCCGAGGGCCAGTGGCCGTCCACCGCCGCTGTCTACGGTTCCAACGCCGCGCAGGTGCAGATCGCGTACGACGAGGCGGCGGGCCGCATCGTCGTGATCAGCGCCATCGACAACCTCACCAAGGGCACCGCGGGCGGAGCGGTGCAGAGCATGAACATCGCCCTCGGGCTCCCCGAGGAGCTGGGACTCTCCACGATCGGGGTCGCTCCGTGAGTGACGCACGCGCGGCCGCCGGGCCGCAGGCGAGCACGGTGCCCGTACCTCTGTGCCGCGGGGGCGGAGAAGCGAACAACAAGGAGTTGGAGCCGCAGTGAGTGTCACGGCAGCAAAGGGATTCACAGCGGCGGGCATCCCCGCCGGAATCAAAGCCAACGGCAACCCGGACCTGGCGCTCGTCGTCAACAACGGGCCGCGCCGGGCCGCCGCGGGCGTCTTCACCTCCAACCGGGTCAAGGCCGCCCCCGTCATCTGGTCCGAGCAGGTCCTGCGGGGCGGTCAGGTGTCCGCCGTGATCCTCAACTCCGGTGGCGCCAACGCCTGTACGGGCCCCCTCGGTTTCCAGGACACCCACGCCACCGCCGAGAAGGTGGCAGAAGTCCTCGAGGGACACAGCGCGGCCGAGATCGCCGTCGCCTCCACCGGCCTGATCGGCATCCGACTCCCGATGGACAAACTGCTGCCCGGAGTCGAGAAGGCCGCGGCCGAACTCTCCGCGCACGGTGGCGAAAAGGCCGCCATCGCCATCAAGACCACCGATTCGGTGCACAAGACGGCCGTCGCCGACGGCGGGAAGCCCTCCGGGGAAGCCGGGGCCGGGGCCGGCGGAGGCTGGACCGTCGGCGGCATGGCCAAGGGGGCGGGCATGCTCGCCCCCGGTCTGGCCACCATGCTCGTCGTCCTCACCACCGACGCCGACCTCGACTCCGCCGACCTCGACAAGGCGCTGCGCGACGCGACCCGTACGACCTTCGACCGGATCGACTCCGACGGCTGCATGTCCACCAACGACACCGTGCTGCTGCTCGCCTCCGGAGCATCCGGAGTGGTCCCGGACCACGACGAGTTCGCCGAGGCGGTCCGCACCGTCTGCGACGACCTGGCCCGTCAGCTGATCGGCGACGCCGAGGGCGCTTCCAAGGACATCCGTATCGAGGTGGTGGGCGCCGCGAGCGAGGACGACGCCGTCGAGGTCGGCCGCTCCATCGCCCGCAACAACCTCCTCAAGTGCGCCATCCACGGCGAGGACCCCAACTGGGGCCGGGTGCTGTCCGCGATCGGCACCACCTCCGCCGCCTTCGACCCGGACCGGCTGGGCGTCGCCATCAACGGCGTATGGGTCTGCAAGAACGGGTCCGTCGGCGAGGACCGCGATCTGGTCGACATGCGCTACCGCGAGGTCCGTATCACCGCCGACCTGGCCGAGGGCGGCGAGTCCGCGGTCATCTGGGCGAACGACCTCACCGCGGACTACGTCCACGAGAACAGCGCGTACTCCTCATGACCGCACGCAAGCACACCGCCCTGCCCAAGGCGCAGACCCTCATCGAGGCACTGCCCTGGCTGACCCGCCACCACGGCAAGACCGTCGTCATCAAATTCGGCGGCAACGCCATGGTCGACGAGGAGTTGAAGGCCGCCTTCGCCCAGGACGTGGTCTTCCTGCGGCACGCCGGGCTCAAGCCGGTCGTCGTGCACGGCGGCGGCCCGCAGATCAGCGCCCACCTCGACAAGCTGGGCCTGGTCTCGGAGTTCAAGGCCGGGCTGCGCGTCACCACCCCCGAGGCGATGGACGTCGTCCGGATGGTGCTCGCCGGCCAGGTGCAGCGCGAGCTCGTCGGACTGCTCAACCAGCACGGCCCACTGGCCGTCGGGATGACCGGCGAGGACGCGCACACCATGACCGCGACCAAGCGCTACGCCCAGATCGACGGCGAGAGCGTGGACATCGGCCGGGTCGGCGACATCGCCGAGATCGACACCGGCGCCATCCAGGCGCTGCTCGACGACGGCCGCATCCCGGTCGTGTCCTCCATCGCCCGCAGCGCGGAGGACCACCATGTCTACAACGTCAACGCCGACACCGCCGCCGCCGCGCTCGCTGCCGCGCTGAACGCCGAGACGCTGATGGTCCTCACCGACGTCGAGGGCCTGTACGAGGACTGGCCCAACAGCGACGACGTGATCAGCCGGCTCACCGCGAGGGAGCTGGAGAAGCTCCTTCCCGAGCTGGCCAGCGGCATGGTCCCGAAGATGGAGGGCTGCCTGCACGCCGTACGCAACGGCGTGAACACCGCGCGCGTGATCGACGGTCGGGTGCAGCACTCGATCCTGCTGGAGATTTTCACCGACGAAGGCGTCGGCACGATGGTCGTGCCCGACGGCGCCCGCGACGAGGGGGAAGCGTGACCAACCGGGAGCTGACACAGCGCTGGCAGGGCGCCCTGATGGACAACTACGGCACCCCGCGGCTGCCGCTGGTCCGCGGCGAGGGCGCCAGGGTCTGGGACGCCGACGGCAAGGAGTACACCGACTTCGTCGGTGGTATCGCCGTCAACGCCCTCGGCCACGCCCACCCCGCCGTCGTCCAGGCGGTCTCCGACCAGATCGCCACCCTCGGGCACGTCTCCAACCTCTTCGCCGCCGAACCCCCGGTCGCCCTGGCCGAGCGGCTGCTCCAACTCTCCGGCCGACCGGGGCGCGTCTACTTCTCCAACTCCGGCGCGGAGGCGGTCGAAGCCGCCTTCAAGATCGGACGGCGGACGGGCCGTACCCGCATGGTCGCCACCCTCGGCGGCTTCCACGGCCGCACCATGGGCGCGCTCGCGCTCACCGGCCAGCCAGGGAAGCAGGACCCCTTCCTGCCGCTCCCCGGCGAGGTCACGCATGTGCCGTACGGAGACGCCGACGCGCTGCGCGAGGCCGTCACCACCGACACCGCGCTCGTGATCATCGAGCCCATCCAGGGCGAGAACGGTGTGATCGTGCCGCCCAGGGGATACCTGGCCGCCGCCCGTGAGATCACCCGGGCCACCGGCACGCTGCTCGTCCTGGACGAGATCCAGACCGGCATCGGCCGTACGGGCCACTGGTTCGACCACCAGGCGCAGGGCGTCGAACCCGATGTCGTCACGCTCGCCAAGGGCCTCGGCGGCGGCCTGCCGATCGGCGCCACGGTCGCCTACGGGGAGGCCGCCGACCTGCTGACCCCCGGTCAGCACGGCTCCACCTTCGGCGGAAACCCGGTCGCCTGCGCCGCCGCGCTGGCCGTCCTCGACACCCTCCAGGCCGACGGGATCCTGGACCGGGTCAAGCGCACCGGCGAGCGGCTGCGCTCCGGAATCGAAGCGCTCGGCCACCCACTCGTCGGCGAAGTCCGCGGCGCGGGCCTGCTGCTCGGTATCGTGCTGACCCAGTCCGCTGCGCCTGACGTGCAGCGGGCGGCTCAGGAAGCCGGTTTCCTGGTGAACGCGGTCGCGCCCGGCGTGGTGCGGCTCGCCCCGCCGCTGATCGTCGGTGACGACGAGGTGGACGCGTTCCTCCGGGCGCTGCCGGACGTCCTCGATGCCGCAGACGGGGACCGACGATCCGGAGAATGACACCGATGACCGAGGCGAGAGAAACCGAGCGCGCCGGCCAGGAGCACGGCGGGCCCGAGCACGGCGGGCCGTCCGTGCCGCAGACCCGCACCGCCCGCCACCGCAGGATTGTCGACATCCTGTCCCGGCAGCCCGTGCGCTCACAGAGCCAACTGGCGAAGCTGCTCGCCGACGACGGCCTCTCGGTCACCCAGGCGACGCTCTCCCGGGACCTGGACGAGCTGGGCGCGGTGAAGATCCGTAACACCGGCGGGGAGCTGATCTACGCGGTGCCGTCCGAGGGCGGTTTCCGCACCCCGCAGGCCCCGCTCGGCGAGTCCGCGAAGGAGGAGCGGATGCGGCGGCTCTCCGGCGAACTCCTCATCTCCGCCGAGGCCTCGGCCAACCTCGTCGTCCTGCGCACCCCGCCGGGCGCGGCCCAGTTCCTGGCCTCGGCGATCGACCAGGCGGAGCTGCACGACATCCTCGGCACCATTGCCGGCGACGACACTCTGCTGCTCATCAGCCGGGCCCCGGACGGTGGCCGGGCTCTCGCGGAACACCTGCTGCGGCTGGCTCAGAAAGTGCGCTGAACGGACGCTGCCGGGCGCGGGTCGACCGACGTGTCACCCCACTGACTCACGGGCCCTGGACGCACGAAGGCTCACCCTCACCCATCCAGGGCCACTGCGCCGGTGTTTCCTCACCCCACCCGCGCGAACTGCCCGAAGCCCGCCGTGCTCCAGGTGTCGCCGAAGGCGGTGACGGCGAAGGCCTCCACACCCGGCAGTTCCTCCAGCCAGCCGCGGGAGGCCGAGCCCTGGGCGAACGCCGCGGTGGCCCAGGCGTCCGCCGCGGTCAGTCCGCGGGCCAGCACGGTGATCGAGGCGAGCCCGTCCCGGGGAGGAGCGCCGGTGTGCGGGTCCACCACATGGCAGCCGCGCTCCGCCGGGCCCGACGTGGCCACGGCGAGTTCCCCGGCCCCCTCCACCACGGCCACGAACCGGCCCGGGTGCAGCGGATCGCTGATCCCTATCCGCCAGGGCAGGCCGGGCTCGCGCTGGCCGCTCAGCTGGATGTCCCCGCCGCCGTTGATGCAGGTGTCGCTGACGCCGGCCGCGGCGAGCAGCCGTGAGGCTCGTTCCACCGCCCACCCCTTGACCAGCCCGGTGGGATCGAGCCCGCCCGCGTACCCGGTGCTGAACCAGCCGTGGCTGCGTACCTCCGCGGCCTCGCACAGCTCGAGCACCTCCACGACGAGCGGATCGCACTCGGCCGCGGTCAGCTCGCCGCGGGCCAGCCTGCTCAGCTCGCTGTCCGGCTTGTACGTGGAGAACAGCGCGTCCGCCCGGTGCAGCCAGCGCGCGGCCGCCTCGACCGCGGCGCCCGCCTGTGCGGCGGCCTCACCGCGGATGTCGAACGAGAACACGGTGCCCATCGCGTGCTCGATCCGGCGCAGCCGCCGGAGCTCAGACACCGGCCTTGTCCAGCGCGCTCTGCAGGGACGCGACATAGCCCTGGCTGGTGTACGAGGCGCCGGAGACCGCGTCGATCTCCGCGCTCTGCGCCGCCACCGCCGCCTGGTCGAGGCGGGGGACCGCGGAGGAGGTGATCTCCTTGGACCGTGGGGTGGACGAGGGGGACCGCACCGCCGTAGCCGCGGTCAGCCGGTCTCCGGACATGGTGATCTTGACCTGCACCACGCCGTAGTCGGTCTCCACGGCGCTCCCGGTGACCGTGCGCGGAGCGGCGCCGCCCCCTTGGGACGGCTCAGGCCGTTGCTCCTGCTCTCCCTGTTGCCCGGGGTCCTGCGGCTGTTCCGGAAGCTGGGGATCCGGTGCTGCCGGGTCGGATCCGGCGGACCGGGAGGGAACCGAGCCCGGTGCTCCCGTGGCCGGGGCCGTCACCCCCGCCACGGGTGCTCCGGCCTCTGTCGAAGTGCCCGGCAGCCCCGGCGACTTGAGAGCCAGCAGCAGGACGACGCCGGACACGGTGGCCGCGGTGGTCAGCAGGATGCGGCGTATCGGATGCTGTTTCATGGATTCACGGGCTCACAATTCGAAGGACTCGTGGTGGATACGGCGGGCCGGGACTCCGGCCTCGCGCAGGGCCGCGTAGGACTCCTCCGCCAGGCCCGGGGGCCCGCACAGGTACACGTCGTGACGTTCGATGTCGGGCAGCGCCCGGCTCAGGGTCTCCGCGCTGATCTCCGGGCGGGCGCCGTCCGGTCCGTTCACCGCGTACAGCAGCCGCGCGCCGCGCGCTTGGGCGATCTCCTTCAGCTCCTTCCACAGGGCCAGTTCCTCCTGGCTGCGCGCCCGGTAGAGCAGGGTCAGATCGCCGGGCCGCGCGGGGATCGCCTCGAAGAGGGCGCGCAGCGGCGTGATGCCGGCCCCCCCGGCGAGCAGCAGCACCTTGGCGCTGCGGCCGCGCTGCCGGCGAGCGGCGGTGAGGGCCCCGTACGGTCCCTCCGCCCACACCCTGGTGCCGGGCCGGAGCCCGGCCAGCGCCGCGCTGTGGTCGCCGGCCGCCTTGACGGTGATGCGCAGCAGCCCGGAGCTCGGCGGCGCCGACAGCGAGTACGGATTCGCGGTCCAGCGCAGCTTCGGCGCCAGGAACCGCCAGCGGAAGAACTGCCCGGCCTCCGCGCCCAGCCGGTCCAGCCGCCGTCCGCGGATGTTCACCGAGACGATGTCCGGCGACTCCTGGACGGTGGACTCCACGCGCAGCCGGTGCGTGAGGTTGAGGCGGACCGGGACCAGGACCCGGTACCACAGCACCAGCGCGGTCACCGTGCCGTACAGCGCGTACCAGGCGGTGCGGGCGGCCGGGACGGCGGCGAACTCGGAGCCGGTCGAGAGCTGGTGCCAGAAGGCGAGATAGACCGCCGCGTAGGTGAGGAGGTGGAGGTAGTACCAGGTCTCGTACCGCATCCGGCGGCGCACGGCGCCCGCCGAGACGGCGGCGATGACCAGCAGCAGGGCGGTCCCCACCGAGGCCTCGATCATGTCGGGGTAGTCGAGCACCACGGTGACGGCCTGCTCCACCACCCCGGTGCCCGCCTGCTCGGCGTACCCCCACAGGATCAGCAGCAGATGGGCGAGGAGAAGGAACACCGTGTAGCGGCCCGCCATCGCATGCCAGCGGGCCACCCGGTCGGAGCCGATCCGCCGCTCCAGCGCGGGCACCCGGGCCATCAGGGCGACCACCACGGCCGTGGCGTAGCCGGCCAGCAGGCCGGTGATCCGCCCCGCCCCGGTGAGCCAGTCGGCGGTGGCCACGACGGCTGTGGTGGTCTGCCACCACAGCCCGACCACGGCGGCGGCACCGGCCCACAGGAGTACGAGAAGTGGCGTGGCGGGGGAGCGGCGCGGCCGCATCCGCTGCTCGGCGCGGCGTCTGGCGGCCCTGCCGCCCTCGTAGATCGTGGCCAACGGTCCCGCCCTCCCCGGAGCGCCCCGGCACGGAATGCGAAACGCCGGGCTCGCACACTGGTACGCACGGGAGGCCCCGGATGCTCATCCGGGTCGGGACGACTCACGGAAGCGCGTTGACGAAACATACGGTGGAGTGCATACTTATACCCATCAGCGTATGCACCGTAAGGAGAAACCAGTGACCGAGCGCGTCGTACTCGCCTACTCGGGAGGCCTGGACACCTCCGTCGCCATCGGCTGGATCGCCGAGGAGACGGGCGCCGAGGTCATCGCCGTTGCCGTGGACGTCGGCCAGGGCGGCGAGGACCTGGACGTCATCCGCAAGCGCGCGCTCGCCTGCGGTGCTGTCGAGGCCGAGGTCGCCGACGCCAAGGACGAGTTCGCCGACGAGTACTGCCTCCCGGCGATCAAGGCCAACGCCCTCTACATGGACCGCTACCCGCTGGTCTCGGCCCTCTCCCGGCCGACCATCGTCAAGCACCTCGTCGCCGCCGCGCGGAAGCACGGCGCCACCACCGTCGCCCACGGCTGCACCGGCAAGGGCAACGACCAGGTGCGTTTCGAGGCCGGTATCTCCTCCCTCGCCCCCGACCTGACGTGCATCGCCCCGGTCCGGGACTACGCGATGACCCGGGACAAGGCCATCGCCTTCTGCGAGGACAAGAACCTCCCGATCGCGACCACCAAGAAGTCCCCGTACTCCATCGACCAGAACGTCTTCGGGCGGGCCGTGGAGACCGGCTTCCTGGAGGACATCTGGAACGCGCCGATCGAGGACGTGTACGAGTACACCGAGAACCCGGCCACCCCGCGCGACGCGGACGAGGTCGTCATCACCTTCAAGCAGGGCGTCCCGGTCGCCATCGACGGCAAGACCGTCACCGTGCTCCAGGCGATCCAGCAGCTCAACGAGCGGGCCGGCGCACAGGGCATCGGCCGGCTCGACATGGTCGAGGACCGGCTCGTGGGCATCAAGTCCCGCGAGATCTACGAGGCTCCGGGTGCGATCGCGCTGATCACCGCGCACCAGGAGCTGGAGAACGTCACCGTCGAGCGCGAACTGGCCCGCTACAAGCGGCAGGTCGAGCAGCGGTGGAGCGAGCTCGTCTACGACGGCCTGTGGTTCTCCCCGCTCAAGCGGGCGCTGGACGGCTTCATCGCCGAGGCCAACGAGCATGTGTCGGGCGACATCCGGATGACGCTGCACGGCGGCCGGGCGGTCGTCACGGGCCGGCGCTCCGAGGAGTCGCTGTACGACTTCAACCTCGCCACGTACGACAGCGGTGACACCTTCGACCAGTCGCTGTCCAAGGGCTTCATCGAGATCTTCGGCATGTCGTCGAAGATCGCCGCCAAGCGGGACCTCGCCTGACGGCAGCCCGGCGGACGCGACGCCCGACGGGCCCCTGACCGGCCTCACGGCGGCCCGGCCGGCATGACGGTAACGTCCGGTACCACCGCCGCCTCCCCGCCCTCGGTGGGGAGGCGGCCGCACGATCCGAGCCCATGCACGAGGAGCATCAGGTGAGCAACGGCGCTGAGTCGGCCGAGTCGACGCACAGGACGGCCGGTGACGTCCGGCTCTGGGGCGGCCGGTTCGCCGACGGACCGGCGGAGGCGCTGGCCAAGCTGTCGGCGTCGGTCCACTTCGACTGGCGCCTCGCGCCGTACGACATCGCCGGCTCCCGTGCCCACGCGCGCGTGCTCCACCGGGCCGGGCTGCTGACCGCCGACGAGCTCGAGCGGATGCTGGCGGGCCTGGACCGGCTCGAAGCCGATGTCCTCGACGGATCCTTCACCGGGACCATCGCCGACGAGGACGTCCACACCGCTCTGGAGCGCGGCCTCCTGGAACGGCTCGGCCCCGACCTCGGCGGCAAGCTCCGGGCGGGCCGGTCGCGCAACGACCAGGTCGCGACCCTCTTCCGGATGTACCTGCGCGACCACGCCCGGATCATCGGCGGCCTGATCGCCGACCTCCAGGGGGCGCTGACCGGCCTCGCCGAAGCCCACCCCGACGTCGCCATGCCGGGCCGCACCCATCTCCAGCACGCCCAGCCCGTCCTGTTCGCCCACCACGTCCTGGCGCACGCCCAGGCGCTCAGCCGCGACGCGGAGCGGCTGCGGCAGTGGGACCAGCGGACGGCGGTGTCCCCGTACGGCTCGGGCGCGCTCGCGGGCTCCTCGCTCGGGCTCGACCCGGAGGCGGTCGCCGCCGACCTGGGCTTCGAGGGCGGCTCATCGGGTAACTCCATCGACGGCACAGCCTCGCGTGACTTCGTCGCCGAGTTCGCCTTCATCACCGCGATGATCGGTGTCGACCTGTCGCGGATCGCCGAGGAGATCATCATCTGGAACACGAAGGAGTTCTCCTTCGTGACGCTCCACGACGCCTTCTCCACCGGCTCGTCGATCATGCCGCAGAAGAAGAACCCGGACATCGCGGAGCTGGCGCGCGGCAAGTCCGGCCGCCTGATCGGCAATCTGACCGGCCTGCTGGCCACCCTCAAGGCGCTGCCCCTCGCCTACAACCGCGATCTGCAGGAGGACAAGGAACCCGTCTTCGACTCCTGCGACACCCTCGAGGTCCTGCTGCCCGCCTTCACCGGCATGATGGCGACCCTCACGGTCAACCGTGAGCGCATGGAGGAGCTGGCACCGGCGGGCTTCTCGCTCGCCACCGACATCGCTGAGTGGCTGGTCAAGCAGGGCGTGCCGTTCCGGGTCGCGCACGAGGTCGCGGGCGAGTGCGTCAAGGAGTGCGAGGCGCACGGCATCGAGCTCGACCAGCTGACGGACGATCAGTTCGCCAAGATCTCGCCGCATCTCACGCCGGAGGTCCGTACGGTGCTCGACGTGCCGGGCGCCCTCGCCTCCCGCAGCGGCCGCGGCGGTACCGCGCCGTCGGCGGTGGCGGTCCAGCTCGCCGAGGTGAAGGCCGACCTGGCCCGGCAGCGGGAGTGGGCCTCGGCCAAGCGCTGACCCGCACCGCGCCTCGTCTCCCTCCCTCTCCGTACAACTCCGCACGCCACCGGCCGCCTCCGCACTCGGGAGCACCGGGCGGCGGCGTCCCGCCCACGCGCCGCCACGTACCTCCGGGGCGCCGAGCCGGAAGGCGCGGACGCGCGGTCGGCGGTGTGGTGTCCGACCCCACGGGTACGGTGGCGACATCTGTCCGCCGAACCACCAGCACGGGGGCCCACCATGGCGTTCACCCGCCTCGCCGAAGCGGCCACGCCGACCGCCCGTATCGGACTGGGCCTCGCCGCCGTCGGCCGGCCCGGGTACATCAATCTCGGCCGCGACCGGGACCTTCCGGTCGAGCGCACCGTCGACGCGCTGCGTGAACGCGCACAGGAACTGCTCGACACCGCATACGCGCGCGGCGTCCGCTACGTGGACGCCGCGCGTTCGTACGGGCGGTCGGAGGAGTTTCTCGCCGACTGGCTGCGGCGCCGTCCGGACGCGACGGACGTCGTGGTCGGCAGCAAGTGGGGCTACACCTACACCGCCGACTGGCGCACCGACGCCGACGTGCACGAGATCAAGGACCACAGCGTCGCGGCATTCGACCGCCAGTACGCGGAGACCCGCGGGCTCCTGGGGCCGAGGCTCGACCTGTACCAGATCCACTCCGTCACCCCGGACAGCCCGGCCCTTACCGACCGCGTACTCCACGACCGCCTGGCGCGCCTGGCCGCCGAGGGCGTCACCGTCGGCCTGTCCACCAGCGGCCCCGCCCAGGCCGACGCGATCCGCGCCGCCCTCGAGGTCACCGTGGACGGACAGCCGCTCTTCCGCACCGTCCAGTGCACGTACAACCTGCTGGAGCCCTCGGCCGGCCCGGCCCTCGCCGAGGCACACGAAGCGGGCTTGTGGATCATCGTCAAGGAAGCGATGGCCAACGGCCGTCTGGCGGCTCCGGACGCCCCGGCCGCGGTGGAACGCGTCGCCGAGGAGGTGGGCACCGGCCGTGACACCCTCGCGCTCGCGGCGGTCCTGCACCAGCCGTGGGCCGGCACGGTCCTCTCCGGTGCGGCCACGGCCGATCAGCTCGTCTCCAACCTCGAAGCCGCGACGGTTCGTCTCGACGAAGCGCAGTCGGCCCGCCTCGCGGAACTCCCCGAGGACCCCGCCGCGTACTGGCAGCACCGCTCGCGCCTGTCCTGGGCCTGAGCGTCGCTTCATCGGCCGGCCAGGCCCCGCTGTGCGCGGACCGGAACCCCATCGCGAGCCGGCAACCCACGACAACAGAGGGAGGGCGGGAGCCCGTTGAGTGACTGGCCGCTGAACGAGACGTACCGGAGCACTTCCGGTGAGGTCCGCTGGGGATCCCTCGGTGAGGCGGGGCTGCCGCCCGTGGTGCTGCTGCACGGCACCCCGTTCTCCTCGTACGTCTGGCGTGGAATCGCCCGCTCGCTCGCCCACCGCCACCAGGTCTTCTTCTGGGACATGCCCGGCTACGGGGCCTCGGACATGGCCGAGGGCCAGGACGTCTCCCTCGCGGCGCAGGGCGGGGTCTTCACCGGGCTCCTGGCCCATTGGGGACTGGACGAACCGGTGGTGGTGGCCCATGACTTCGGCGGTGCCGTGGCCCTGCGCGCCCATCTGCTGCACGGCGCGCGTTACCGGAGGCTCGCACTGGTCGACCCGGTGGCCCTGGCGCCGTGGGGCTCGCCGTTCTTCCGGCTGGTCGGCAGGCACGCGCCGGTGTTCGAGCAGCTGCCACCGGCGCTGCACCGGGCCCTGGTGCGCGAGTACGTGAGCTCCGCCAGCAGCCCCGGCCTGCACCCCAGGACCCTCGAGCGGCTCGTCGAGCCCTGGCTCGGCGACGCCGGGCAGCCCGCGTTCTACCGCCAGATCGCCCAGGCCGACCAGCGCTACACCGATGAGATCGAGGGCATCTACGGGACGATCGGCCTGCCGGTGCTCATCTGCTGGGGAGCGGACGACACCTGGATCCCACCGGCCCGCGGCCGTGAACTGGCCGCGCTGGTCCCCGGAGCCCGGCTGCATCTCATCCCGGGCGCGGGTCACCTCGTCCAGGAGGACGCTCCGGCCGAACTGACCGCCGCCCTGCTCGACTTCCTCGGCTGAGCCCGCGCTGGACTCCCCGAGGCCGGGCCCGCCGGGGAGCCGCCCCGGCAGGTGCGCGGCGCGACGGCGCGACCGCACTGAGTCATGTGAGGGATGCGTCAGCGTATCGAATGAGACATGGATGTCTCATTCGGGCTATGCTCGTCTCATGTCAGTCGATCGCGAACACGTGCTGCGGGAAGCCGCTGCCCTGCTCACCCGTAAGGCCACGGCCTCCATGGACGAGATCGCCAGGGCCGCCGGCATCAGCCGGGCCACCCTCCACCGGCACTTCGCCGGGCGGGATGCGCTCGTACAGGCGCTCGGGGTGATCGGCGTCCAGCAGGTGGAGGAGCGGCTGGCGGCGGCCCGGATCGAGGAGGGCGACCCTGTCGAGGCGGTGCGCCGGCTCGTTGCCGAGGCCATTCCCGTATCCGGCTTCCTGGCCTTCCTCTACGGCGAGAACCAGCTGTACGAGTCCGGGGCCATGGACGAGGGCTGGGAGCGGATCGACGAGCGGGTGGGGGCGCTGTTCCGGCGCGGGCAGGAACAGGGTCTGTTCCGGATCGATCTGACGCCCGCTTGGCTGACCGAGGCCCTCTACTCCCTGATCGCGGCCTCGGCCTGGACCGTCCAGGAGGGCAGGGTGGCGGCCAACGACGCCGGTTACATGGTCGCCGAGCTGTTGCTCGGCGGAATGATTCGGAGTGTGGAGAAGTGAGCAGCGAGACCGTGGAGCGTCCGGCGGGCGCCGCCGGGGCGATACACAAGGGGGCGCCGGGGCGGTGGCTCGCGCTCGCCGTCCTGGTGCTGGCCGTACTGCTGGTGGCGGTGGACGCGACCGTCCTCGGCCTGGCCACGCCGTTCCTCAGCGAGGACCTGAGGCCCTCCGGCAGCCAGCTGCTGTGGATCGGCGACGTCTACTCCTTCGTCATCGCCGGACTCCTGGTGTCCATGGGCAGCCTCGGTGACCGCGTCGGCCGCAAAAAGCTGCTGCTGAGCGGTGCGGTCGCGTTCGGCGCGCTGTCGGTGCTGGCCGCGTACGCCACCAGCCCCGAGATGATGATCGCCGCGCGGGCCCTGATGGGTGTCGCCGGCGCGACCCTGATGCCGTCCACCCTCGCTCTCATCCGCAACCTCTTCCCCGACCCCAAGGAGCGCAGCCTCGCGGTCGGCATCTGGGGCGCCATGGCCTCGGCGGGCGCCGCGGTGGGACCGGTCGTCGGCGGATTCCTGCTGGAGCACTTCTGGTGGGGCTCGGTCTTCCTGATCAATCTCCCCGTGATGGCGGTTCTCGTCCTCGTGGGCATCAAGCTGCTGCCGGAGTCCAGGAACCCCGCGCCCGGCCCGTGGGACCTGCCCAGCGTGGGCCTGTCGCTCGTCGGCATGGTCGGCGTGGTGTACTGCGTCAAGGAGCTTGCCGCGCACGGCATGCGCGGAGAGACCGCCCTCGCGGGCGTCGTCGGAGTACTGGCGCTCGTGGTCTTCGTCCGGCGCCAACTCACCCTCCGCGCACCCCTGTTGGACATGCGGCTGTTCCACCACCGCGGCTTCTCCGGAGCCGTGCTGGCGGACCTGCTCACCATCCTGGGGCTGTCCGGGCTGGTCTTCTTCCTCTCGCAGTTCCTGCAACTCGTGCAGATGCGGGAGCCGTTGGAGGCCGGGCTCGCCGAACTGCCCGCAGCGGTCGGCGCGGTGTCGGCAGGTCTGGTCGCCGGCGTCGTCGCCCGGCGCTCCTCGGTGCGTACGGTCGTGGCGGGCGGGCTCGCCGCGGTGGGCCTCGCCCTCGCCGCGCTCACCCTGCTGGAGGCCGGGACCGGCTACCCGGTGCTCGGTGCGGTGCTGCTCGTCGTCGGTGTCGGCGCGGGCTTCTCCTTCACCGTCACCGCGGATGTGATCCTCTCCAGCGTCCCCAAGGAACAGGCGGGCGCAGCGGCGGCGGTCTCCGAGACGGCGTACGAACTCGGCGCGGCGCTCGGCATCGCGCTCCTCGGCTCCCTGGTCACCGGCGTCTACCGCGACTTCACCACCCCGGCCGGTGTACCGGACGCCGCGGCGGCAGCGGCGCACGAGTCGCTGGGCGGAGCCTTTGAGTCGACGGCCGGACTGCCCGACGGTGTGAGCGCCGCACTGCTCTCCTCCGCGCGGGAGGCGTTCGTGGACGGACTGAGGATCGCCTCGGGCGTGGGCGCGGCGGTGCTCCTCGCGGCCGCGGTCGCGGCCTGGTACCTGCTGCGCGGCCAGCGGCTCGAGGGCGGCGTCGCCGAGCGCGGCGCCGGGGACGGCCGCTGACCGGTCGCGCGCCGCGTCTCCGACGGTGCCCCCGGGCCCCGGTGGTGCGCGACGTCCAACGGCGTCTCCGGCTTCGGCGCCATCGACCCCCGGACGCCGGCATGGGCTGTGCGGGACCACCCGGTCCCGTACAGCCCATGTATACGTTCTGCCCTGCGCGCCTCAGGCGGCCTTGGCCTTGGTGGCGTACATGTCCACGTACTCCTGGCCCGACAGTCGCATGACCTCGCTCATCACCTCGTCGGTCACCGCCCGCAGCACATAGCGGTCGCGGTCCATGCCCTCGTAGCGGGAGAAGTCCAGCGGTGCGCCGAACCGGACGGTCACCGGGCTGATCCGCGGGAGACCCTTGCCGCCCGGCTGCACCTTGTCGGTGCCGATCATCGCGAACGGGACCACCGGCGCGCCCGTCATCAGTGCCAGCCGCGACACGCCCGTACGGCCGCGGTAGAGGCGGCCGTCGGGGGAGCGGGTGCCCTCCGGGTAGATGCCGAAGACCTTGCCCTCCTCCAGTACGCGGCGGCCGGTCATCAGCGCCGCGACACCGCCGTGCCCGCCGTCCCGGTCGACCGGGATCATGCCGGAAGTGGTGAAGAACCAGGCCATCAGCCGGCCCTTCAGACCCTTGCCCGTGACGTACTCGTCCTTGGCGATGAACAAGACCTGCCGCTTCACCACCAGAGCCAGGAACATGGAGTCGATAAAGGTGACGTGGTTACCGGCGAGAATCACCGGACCGGTCCCGGCGATGTTCTCCACGCCCTCGACCTTCGGGCGGAACAGGACGCGCATGAGCAATCCGAGAAACGCCTTGAGCAGAATGCGGGACAACGGGCCCTCCGGTCGTGATGGTCGGCTGAGGCGTACTGCGGGGACCCGGTCCACCGCATGAGTACGCAGGTGGGACGATACTCGCGGGTCGCCCTGGTTGGCACATCCGGGTCGCCCTGGTTGGCACATCGGGTTCGTGCGTCCGATACCCAGTGTTGACTCGTGTTTCCACTGCGTTCCGTCCCATGTCTCCCTTGTGCAAGTCGGGGCCGCTTACGATCAACCCTTTGGCAGGTGCGTGACATCACACATTCACAGCGAGGAGTGTTCATGGAGCAGCAGCACGAGCAGCCGGGGCGGCGTGCCCTCCTGGGGGTCGCGGCCCTCGGTGCGGGAGCGGTCGTGATCGGCGGGGCGGGCACGGCGGGAGCCGCTGAGCGCACGGGAACCCCGCACCGAAGCGGGCTTCCCGTACCGACCGTGATCGCGCACCGCGGCGCCAGCGGCTACCGCCCCGAGCACACCTTCGGCTCGTACCAGCTCGCCCTCGACATGGGCGCGGACGTCATCGAGCAGGACCTGGTGCCCACCAAGGACGGCCACCTCGTCTGCCGTCACGAGAACGACATCACGGGCACCACCGATGTCTCCGCCCACCCGGAGTTCGCGGGTCGCAAGACCACCAAGACCGTCGACGGCAAGGCTCTCACCGGCTGGTTCACCGAGGACTTCACGCTCGCCGAGCTGAAGACACTCCGCGCCAAGGAGCGCATTCCGGCCACCCGGCAGGAGAACACCCTCTATGACGGCCGCTGGGACGTACCGACGTTCGAGGAAGTGCTGCGCTGGGCCGAGCAGCAGGGACGCCGCCGCGGCCGCCCGGTGTGGCTGCACGTCGAGACCAAGCACCCCAGCTACTTCCGCAAGCTCGGCCTCGGTCTCGAGGAGCCCCTGGCCAGGCTGCTCCGCACGTACGGCCGGCACCGCAAGAACTCGCCCGTCTTCCTGCAGTCGTTCGAGCCCAGCAGCATCCAGCGGCTCGGCAAGCTGGTGTCCTCGCCGCGTGTGGTGCTGCTCGACGCCGCCAACACCCGCCCCTGGGACTTCGTCGAGGCGGGCGACCCGCGCACCGTCGCGGACCTCGTCAAGCCCGAGGGCCTCAAATGGATCGCGGGCTTCGCGCAGGGCATCGGGCCGTGGCTGGACCTGATCATCCCGCGGGATGCGAGCGGCAAGCTCGGTACGCCGACGACGCTCGTACGGGACGCGCACGCGGCGGGGCTGATCCTGCACCCGTACACGATGCGCAACGAGAACAGCTTCCTGCCGGCCGACTTCCGGCGCGGCACGGACCCCAACGCCTACGGCGACGCGTTCGGCGCCTTCAAGACGTACTTCGAGACGGGCATCGACGGCATCTTCTCGGACAACGCCGACACGGCGCTGCTGGCGCGGGCGGACTTCCTCAAGGACTGAGGGCCGCGCAGCGGACATGAGTTCACCGGGCCCGGACGCTACGCGCGTCCGGGCCCGGTGAACTGCGGTCCGCGAGCGTCGCCCGGCGTGTGCTCGTCTGCGGCGGCTCCGGGCGGTGCCCCGCCCGTCGGCACGCGCGCGTGGTTGAGGCGCGGCAGCGTGTCCTGCTCGTACGGCTGGGCGGCCGGGCGGCTGGGCTTCCGGACGCCCGGGGGCGGGGGCCGCACCCACACGGACGGGTGAGTTGCGGGCCGCGGCGAAACCGGTGGGCCCGGAGACGGTGTCACGGCCGGTATGACACCGACCGACCTTCTCACCTCGTTCCGCCCGCTCCTCACCGCCGAGGCGGAAGCCGAGGCGCTCGGCACCGGCGTGGAGCCCGCGGACCTCGAACAGGGGGTCTGGCTGCGGTTGCTGGAGCACACCAGGGACGCCGGCCCGCCGGACGCGCCCGCCGACTGGCTGCGCGCCGCCGTACGCACCGAGGTACGCGGTGCGCGCCGCCGGGCGCGCAGGGAGGTGCCGTACTCCCCGGCAGCGGTCGGGGCAGCCGCCGGGCCGGCCGCGGAGTGGGAGGCACCGGCCGCCGACCGGATCGGCGATCCCACGGCAGCGGTCGAGGACCGGGTGCTCGCCGACGAGGCGGGCCGTGCCCTGCGGACCGCCGTCGCCCGCCTCCCCGGACGCTGCCCGGGGCTGCTGCGCGCGATGCTCTCGCCGAGGGACCCCACGTACCGCGAAGTCGCAGGTGAGTTGGGAATCTCACAAGGAAGTTTGGGGCCGGTACGTTCCCGTTGCCTTGGATGTTTGCGCAGAATGCTTCTGGCGGAGGTTGCGGCTCCTGAACTCCGGGGAAAGGGGGGAAAGGAGCGTTAGCCGACCGGCGCCACCGAGGCGGCGTGTACCCACGGCGCTCCGGTCAGGGCCCACGGTCCGGGCGCACCCACCACCCTCATCGCGCCCGGGCGGACCGACTAGGGGAGGCATGCGCACATGGGCATGAGCGTGACCATCTCTGCGGCGACCGAGCATGACGCCGAGCAGATTCTCAAGCTGCAGTACCTCTGCTACCAGCGTGAAGCGGAGATCTACGGCGACTACAGCCTCGAACCGCTCACCCAGAGCCTCGACGACCTCCGCGCCGAACTGAGCCAGGGCCGCGTGCTCGTGGCCCGGCTCGGCGACGAGGTCGTCGGCTCGGTGCGCGGCACCGTCGACGACCACGGCACAGCCAGCCTCGCGAAGCTGATCGTGCACCCCAGAATGCAGCGGCACGGGCTCGGCGGACGGCTGCTCGGCGCCATCGAGGCGCGGCTGGCGGAGGAGTTGGCGGCCAAGCGCTACCGGCTGTTCACCGGCCACCGCAGCGAGGGCAATCTGCGGCTCTACCGGAAGTACGGCTACGCGGCCATCGGCACGGAGCAGGTCTCGCGCAAGCTGAGCCTGATCACTCTGGAGAAGGACGCGACAGCGCAGGTTTTTGTGGCCAGCGCCTGACACCCGGTCAGCGAGCGGCCCGTCGGGCGGTCACGTCCGGCGGGCCCGCCGCAGCCAGAACAGCCCGGTCACCGGCAGCACCAGCGGCAGGAACAGATAGCCCATGCCGTAGTCGGACCAGACGGTGGCGTCCGGGAAAGCGGACGGCTCGACGAGCGTCCAGGTGCCGACACCCAGTACGCCGACCAGCTCGGCGGCGCAGGCGCCCATCGCCAGCCGGCGGGCGGTCTCGCCGCCGCGCACCAACGAGACCAGGATGAACGCGTAGACCAGCGCGGCTGCCGCCGACAGCACGTAGGCGAGTGGCGCCTCGTCGAACTTCATGATCATCTGGGCGATCGAGCGGGATGCCGCACCGACGGTGAAGACCCCGTACAGCAGCACCAGCAGCCGTCCCGGGCCCTCGCCGAGCTGCCGGCCCGCGGGGCCTTCCGGCGTCCCGGCCCCGCCGGCAGGCGTAGTGCCGGACGCGGTGGACTCAGGCACCGGTACCTCCCCAGATGTCGAACAGCCGCACCTCGAGCACGGCCAGCACCACCGCTCCGGCCGCGACCGTCACCGATCCCCACCGGGTCCGCTCCGACAGCGACAGGAAACCCGCCGCCGGCACGGCTGCCGCCGCGCCCAGCAGATACGCGACGAAGATGCCGGTACCGTCGTCCGGCTTCTCGCCGCGGGCCAGCCGTACGACACCGACGACCAGCTGCGTCAGCACGAGCACCGATACGACGGCCATGCCGATGAAGTGCCAGTCCTTGGTCGGCTGGTCCCGGTAGGCGGCGAGGGAGCACCACGCGGCGAGCGCCAGCGCCGCCGTACCGACCACGATCGTCAGCGCGTCGATCACCGGGGCCTCACCGGGGACCGGCGGGCCGCTGCTGCGGTGAGAAGCGGGCGGTCGACAAGCATGGGGAAGACTCTAATGCGCCCGATGGATCCCGCTGCGCCCGCCCCCGCAGCGGCACGTAGGCTCGCCGACCATGAAGTTCTCCGCTGACGCCCTGCTGTTCGACATGGACGGGACCCTGATCTCCTCGACGGCATCGGTGGTCCGCTGCTGGACGCGATGGGCGCAGGAATACGGCATTTCGGCCGAGGAGTTCGCGCGGGTCCAGCTCCACGGCCGCCCCGCGGTGGAGATCATCGCCGGACTGCTGCCATCCGGGCAGGTGCAGGAGGCCCTCGCCCGTATCGAGCAGCTGGAGGTCGAGGACGTGTCCGGTGGCGTGTCCGTCCTCCCCGGCACCAAGGAGCTGCTGGCCTCGCTGCCCGACAGCGGCTGGGCCGTCGTCACCTCCGCGACCCGGCGGCTCGCCGAGGCACGGCTGCACGAGGCCGGTATCCACCCCCCGCTGCTGATCGCCGCCGACGACATCACCCGCGGGAAACCCGACCCCGAGCCCTTCCTGCTCGCCGCGGCGAAACTCGGCGCCGGTCCCGCCCGCTGCGTCGTCTTCGAGGACGCTCCGGCCGGCCTGGAGTCGGGCCGCGCCGCGGGGATGCCCACGGTGGCCCTGACCACGACGCACGACCGGGAGGAGCTCTCCGCCGACGTGGTCGTGGCCGATCTGGCCTCGGTCTCCGCACTGGCCGCGGCCGCCGACGGGCTGGCGGTCACGGCCGCGGACTGAACGCTGTCCGCCAGTTGACCAGAACTGTCCGGCACCCGGACCGTGTGGACCGGGCGCCGTACGTGTCTGATTAACTGGCCCGCATGACCACGACGAGCAACCGCACCCCTGCGACCGAGGCGATGATGACGCCCGGTGCTCGTTGTATGTGTCGAATGTGCAACCGCTGAGGGCCCCCGCCTGAGCCTCGCGCCCCGAAGCGAGACCGGCCCGACCCTCCCTCCGGGGTGAGGACGGGCCCGGCCCACCTCCGCACGCCCCCTGCCGCAGATCGCGGCTGCCCCGCGTCACGGCCGCCTGTCCGGGATGACCCGGACCACCTCTCGCACCGTGCCGCGCTTCCAGAGAAATGCCCCGTGCCCGGCGGCGATCCCGCCGCGCACTCGACAGTGACGGAAAACCCCTGTGATCACCACGACGGGCCTGACGAAGGTCTACCGCTCACGAGACCGCGATGTCACCGCCCTGGACGGCGTCGACCTGCACGTCCGCGAGGGGGAGGTGTACGGCGTCGTCGGCAGGAGCGGCGCCGGCAAGTCCACCCTCATCCGCTGCGTGAACCTCCTGGAGCGCCCCAGCTCCGGCACGGTCACCGTCGGCGGCCAGGACCTCACCGCACTCGCCGGCCGAGGACACCGCGCGAACTCCGCACTGCGCCAGGCTCGCAGCGGCATCGGCATGGTCTTCCAGCACTTCAACCTGCTGTCCTCGCGCACCGTGCAGGCAAATGTCGAGCTGCCGCTGGAGATCCTCGGGATCTCCGGCAAGGACCGCTCGCGCAAGGCCCTGGAGCTGCTCGACCTTGTCGGTCTCACCGACAAGGCGAAGGCCTACCCGGCGCAGCTCTCCGGCGGCCAGAAGCAGCGCGTCGGCATCGCCCGGGCCCTGGCCGGCGACCCCAAGGTGCTGTTGTCCGACGAGGCGACCTCCGCGCTCGACCCCGAGACCACCCGCTCCATCCTCCAGCTGCTGCGCGACCTCAACCGGCAACTCGGGCTGACCGTGCTGCTCATCACCCACGAGATGGACGTCATCAAGACAATCTGCGACTCCGCCGCGCTGATGAAGAACGGCCGGATCGTCGAGTCCGGCACCGTCTCCGAGGTGCTGTCCACCCCGGGCTCGGAGCTCGCACAGGAGCTGTTCCCGGTGGGCGGCGAGGCGTCGGGCCCGGACCGTACGGTCGTGGACGTCACCTTCCACGGCGAGGCGGCCACCCGTCCGGTGATCTCGCAGCTGTCGCGTACGTACAACGTCGACGTCTCGATCCTCGGCGCCGCCATGGACACCGTCGCCGGCCGGCAGGTCGGCCGGATGCGGATCGAACTGCCCGGTCCTTTCGAGGAGAACGTCGTCCCCATCGGCTTCCTGCGCGAGCAGGGCCTGCAGGTGGACGTGGCCGAGACCGCCGTCGCAGCCGCCACCCCGGCACCCGCCGGCGCCGAACTCGTGAAGGATGGTGCCAAGTGACCTGGTCCGAGATGCAGCCCCTGCTGTCCGACGCCTGTCTCGACACCCTCTTCATGGTGGGCTGGTCCACGGTCTACGCCGTTCTCGGCGGTCTGCCGCTGGGCGTCCTGCTGGTGCTCACCGACCGCGGCGGCCTGCTGCAGAACGTCATGCTGAACAAGGTCGTCGGCGCGGTCGTGAATGTCGGCCGCTCGCTGCCCTTCTTCATCCTGATGATCGTGCTGATCCCCCTCTGCCGGGTCCTCATCGGAACCTCCATCGGGCCCAGCGCGGCCGTCGTACCGCTCGCCATCGGCGCCGTCCCGTTCTTCGCCCGGCTGGTGGAGACAGCGATCCGCGAGGTCGACCACGGCCTGGTCGAGGCCGCGCAGTCGATGGGCGGCGGAACCTGGACCATCGTCCTCAAGGTGCTGCTGCCGCAGGCGCTGCCCCCGATCGTCGCGGGTCTGACCACCACCGTCATCGCGCTCATCGGCTACTCCGCGATGGCCGGCTCGATCGGCGGCGGCGGCCTCGGCAACCTGGCCTACGTCTATGGCTACCAGCGCTTCGAGACCGGACTGATGCTCGTCACCGTGGTCCTGCTGATCGTCATCGTCAGCGCCGTGCAACTGCTCGGCGACCTGGCCGTACGGCAGCTGTCCCGCCGTGGCAGCTCCCGCTCCGCGCCGCCCGTACGGCTGCGGCTGCCGTGGTCCGGCAGGGCCGCCGGGGACGCCGAAGCCCTGGCGCTCGGCAAGACCTCCTGAGACCTCGCCACCGGCCCGCCACCGGCCCGCCACCGGCGCGGGGGCACACCCGAGCCCGGACCCTTCGCCGGGCGCACCACCCAGTGAAACCAAGAAAGAGGCACTCTTCGTGCGCAACACCGTCAAGATCACCGCTGCTGTCGCTGCCGCCGCCGCTCTCACCCTGGGCGCGGGCGCCTGCAGCGCTCCCTCCGACCCCGTCTCCGCTGCCGGCAAGGGCGCCAAGAACGCCCCACTCGTGGTCGGGGCCAGCCCGACGCCGCACGGCGACATCCTCAACTACGTCAAGGACAACCTCGCCGAGAAAGCGGGCCTCGAGCTGGAGGTCAAGGAGTTCAGCGACTACTCGCAGCTGAACACCGCCACCGAGAACGGCGATGTGGAGGCCAACTTCTTCCAGCACAAGCCGTTCCTCGACGACTTCAACAAGAAGAAGGGCACGCACATCGTGCCGGTGATGAACGTCCACGTCGAGCCGCTCGGCCTCTACTCCAAGAAGCTCGACGAGCTCTCCGGCATCAAGCCCGGTGACACCATCGCGGTGCCCAACGACGCCACCAACGAGGGCCGGGCGCTGAAGCTGCTCGCCGACCGCGGTGTCATCGAGCTGAAGGACGGCGTCGGCGCCGAAGCCGCCCTCTCCGACGTCACCGACAAGAAGGGCCTGAAGTTCGCCGAGCTGGAGGCCCCGCAGATCCCGGCCCGGCTGGCCGACGTCGACGCCGCCGTGGTCAACGGCAACTTCGCGATCGGCTCCAAGCTCAAGCCGTCGCGGGACGCGCTGGCCCTGGAGAAGGCGGAGGACAACCCGTACGCCAACTTCCTCGCCGTCAAGAAGGGCAGCGAGGACGACCCGCGGGTGCAGAAGCTCGCCAAGCTCCTCAACTCCGAGCAGGTCGAGCAGTTCATCTCCAAGAAGTTCGGCGACGGCTCCGTCATCCCCGCCTTCGGCCCGGCCACGTCCTGACGCCCCAACGGATCCGCAGGTCCAGGGCCCGTGCATCCCGTCCCGGGGTGCACGGGCCCTGAACGCACCGGCTGCGCACTGCACTTATCCTGCTCCGTACCGCACGCTGGGCGGGGGCCTGGGGGCATCCCCGGTCGAACCCGACCCAGACGGCCCCAGGTTATGGAGCAGCGCATGACTTCCACCTTCCCGGACATCTCCATCAGTACGGACCGGCTGGTGCTGCGCCCGTTCGAGGAAGCGGACGTACCCGCGCTCACGGACATGATGAACGACGAACTCGTCGTCACCTGGACCACCGTGCCCCAGCCGTTCACCACCCAGCACGCCCGCGACTGGGTCACCCGGGCCGCTCCGTCCGAGCGCACCCATGGGCGCGGTATCGCCCTCGCCGTCACCGAGTTCCTCACCCAGCGGCTCGTGGGCACCATCCGTCTGCAGAACACCGACTGGCGTTGCCTGTCCACCGAGGTCAGGCACGCCACCGCCCCCTGGGCGCGCGGCGAGGGCTATGCCTCCGAGTCGGTGCACGCCCTCGCCCAATGGCTCTTCCAGGACCAGAAGTTCGAACGGCTCGAGCTGCGCACCGCCGCCGACAACACCGCCTCGCTGCAGGTCGCCCAGAAGATCGGCTGCATCAGCGAGGGTGTGCTCCGCAACGCCTGGATAGCCCGTACCCGGACCGAGGACGGAGGTTGGACGGACATCCGCACCGACCTCATCGTCTGGAGCCTCCTCCCCGAGGATCTCGAGGGCATATCCGAGGAGATGGCCGAGATCGCCGGATACGCCGGCCGTCCCGACTGGAGCTGACGCACCCGTCCTGCCGGACACGCCGTGAGCCGAACCGCCGTATAGGGCATAGGGCAACACGTCCGTATTAATGGGGTGGTCGGCGAGATCCCCGCCGAGGACGGGAATGCCGGGATCCGTCGTCCGGAAGAAACGGTCGGCTGCCGGGCCGGCGGCCGCTACACCCTGTATCCGTACGATCACCAACGCATCCGCCCGAGCTGGTCGGTACCGCTCGATGTAGTCTCACTGCGTCCCGAAACGCGCCGAGCCCAGACGAGCCAGGAGAGTCCCGACGATGGCCGACCGTGTCACCGTGATCGGGTGGGACGGCTCGCCGCTGACTGCCGCCGCCCGCTCCGCACTCGGTGCCGCCACCCTCGTGGCCGGCGCCGGACACCATCTGGCGCTGCCCGAGGTCCCGCCCGCCGCCGAGCGCATCCGCCTGGGCAGCGTGAATCTCGCCGCCCGCCGCATCGCCGGCCACCGCGGCACGGCGGTCGTACTCGCGGACGGTGACCCCGGCTTCTTCGGTGTCGTACGGGCCCTCCGCGCGCCCGAGCACGGCCTTGAGGTCGAGGTGGTGCCCGCGGTCTCCTCCGTCGCCTCCGCCTTCGCCCGGGCCGGTATGCCCTGGGACGACGCTCAGATCGTCGTCGCGCACAGCCGTGATCTGCGCCGCGCCGTCAACGTCTGCCGCGCACACCCCAAGGTCGCCGTACTCACCTCGCCCGGTGCCGGCCCCGCCGAACTCGCCCTGCTGCTCGGCCCGGTGCACCGCACCTTCGTCATCTGCGAGGAACTGGGCACCTCCCGCGAGCAGGTCACCGTCCTCACCTCCGACAAGGTCGCCGACCACACCTGGCGCGACCCCAACGTCGTCATCTCCATCGGCGGGTTCCAGAGCGCCGCCGTACCGGGAGTGGCCGTCCAGGGCGGCAACTGGATCGCCGGCCGGGACCCCGGACAGCCGTCCGCCGTCCGCGGCTGGGCCATGCCCGCCGACGACTACGGGACGGCGGAACTCGGTGAGGGCGAGACCCCGCAGCTCCGGGCCGCTCAACTCGCTCGGCTCGGACCCCGCGTGGGTGATCTCGTCTGGGACATCGGCGCGGGCAGCGGCGCCGCCGCCGTCGAGGCCGCGCGGTTCGGCGCCGCCGTCATCGCCGTGGACCGGGACGCCGACGCCTGCGGACGTACGGTCGCGGTGGCCCGCCGCTTCGGCGTCCAGCTTCAGGTCGTTCACGGCATCGCACCGCAAATCCTCGAAGACCTGCCGGAACCGGACGTCGTCCGGGTCGGCGGCGGGGGAGCCCCGGTCGTCGCGGCCTGCGCGGCCCGGCGCCCCGAGCGGATCGTCGCCCATGCCCCGACCCGTGACACGGCGGAGGCGATCGGCAGGGCTCTCTCCGACGCCGGATACGCCGTGGAGTGCGCGTTGATCCAGTCTGTGGAGTTGGACACGTCGGTGTCCTCGGCATGGGCCGAAAGCGAGCGTGCGGTGGCCTTTCTGCTGTGCGGACACCGCCTGCCCAGGCCTTGAGACGGACGTCCTGAAAGTCGCCCCGCGACCTGTGGAGCACCCCGCGGGAGGTAGTCTTTCGGACCTGTACCGCCGCGCTGCGTTCGGCGCTTCGTTCGCCAATGTCCCGAACGCACCCCCGGTTTGAGGGTGAGCGGTAGGGCGGTGGGACGGTCGGGGGACGCGTGACGTGCCGCCCGGCGCACACGCTCGTTGTCTCTTCGGGGCGGTGGCCGCGCCGCGGCCGGGCGCGCCGGACGAGCGGTTGGAAGGAGCATCACCGATGGGCGAGGGGTACGCATGACTGACACCGGCCAGGTCCCGGGAGAGGGACTGCCGGAGAACGCAGGCGGACAGCAGGAGACGCCGCAGTTCGCGGCTCCCGCCACCCCCGCAGGCGCCGGCCTGCCGGAGCAGTCGGGTACGGTCCCGGCGCCCGGTGCGTACGCCTTCCACCACCAGGCCGAGCGTGTGGCCGAGGAGGAGGACCAACTGCTGATGCCGGGCTCGCAGGGGCCGTGGAGCGACCTGCCGCCCGCCGGGGAGGGGCAGCCGCCCATGCCGTACCACTCCTCGGGACAGGTGCAGCTGCCGCAGCAGGTGAACCCGTACCAGCAGCACCAGGAGTCCCAGGGCCTGGCGCAGCCCCACGCCCAGCCGTATCCGCCGCTGCCGCACCAGCAGACGGAGCCGCACCAGCCCACGGACACGCACCACCCGACCGAGCCGCAGCAGCCGGGGCAGGAGGCGGCGATGCCGGGCGCCGGGCCCGAGGCACACCCTGCCGCCGGGTCCGGGGAGTACGAGCCGGGGATACATCAGTCCGGGACCCATGAGACGGGCGGCCGCGACACGGGGTCGGTCGACTACGGCGCCGTACGGATTCCGCAGCCGACCGCTCCGCAGTCCGCGGGCCGGACCTCCGGGCCGGCGACCCCGACGCCCGCGCGGCGCCCGCTGCACGCCGGACCTCCCGTGCCGGAGACGTCCGGTGGCGTCGTACGCTCCCTCGCCGACCGCGGCCCGGCAGGCACGCCGACCGCGGCGGCCCGTTACGCCGGGCCGGCCACCACGGGGCCCGAATATCTGGACGTGCCGCGCGAGGAGACTCCCGCCCCTGTACCGGCGTACGCGGAGCAGTACACCGCTTCGCTGCCCGGTCCGCAGCTCGGCGAGATCCCCGTACAGGGCACGGCCTGGGATCTCCAGCCGCCGTCCACCGCGCCGCAGGCTGCGCCGGGCCAGGTGCCCGGTGAAGCCGAGGGCTCAGCAGAAACGGTCGGCCGCGGGGCATCGGGTGAGGGCGCCGCTGATGCGGCGCCGGAGGCCGCGGAACCGGCCGCGCCCGGGTCCGGCTCCGCGTTCCCGTCCGTGCCGGAATCAGAGGTTCCGCATGACCGGTCGCCGGTCGCGGAGGGAGAGGGAACCTCCCCCGAAACAGCGGCACCTGGGGGGCCGGAGCAAGTGGACCAGCAGTGGGGCCGGCCGTCCGCCGGCGTCCCGGTGAGCCGGACCGAGCCCCGGCCGCCGTCCCCCGGGAACGGCTCGGTGCCGGCCGGGACCGGCGGTACGGAGCCCGGCGAGGCTGTGGAGCAGGCCGCGGCCGAGGTCGCGCAGCCGGTCCCCGCCGAGCCTTCCGACCCGCGCTCCCTGATGCAACCGCAAGCGGTACCGGTGACGCCGGAGGCCCCTGGCGAGGAGGCGGCGGCGCGGACCGAGGCGCCTGTCGCCGCCCAGCAGCCGGCCGAGATCTGGCCCGCGCCGGAGGCCTGGCCCGAACCCGAGTCCGAGACCGCGCGTGAGCCCGAGGCAGAAGCGGTCGTCGAGGCGGAGGCCGTGGCCGCACCTCCCGTCGTACTCGCCGACGCGCTCGTGGCGGCGAAGCCCGTACCGGCGGCGGAGGCGGCGGCGGAGGCGGCGGCGGAGCCCACTGACGTCGCGGAACCGGCTGAACAGGCCGCCGCGCAGGGCTCGCTGACCGAACAGTCCCCGGAGCAGGCTCCGGAAGAAACCACGGCGGAGAAGGCGGCGGAGGCGGCGGAGTCCGACGCCACCGACGCGGAGGCGTTCGCCGAAGCAGAAGCAGAAGCAGAAGCAAATGCCGAGGCCGATGCCGAGGCCGAGGCCGTCGTCGTGGCCGGGCCCGGGGGCGAAGGCAGCCCCGAGGCGACCGGAACCCCGGCCGCCGGGTACGGCGATGCCGAGCGCGAGGCCGTGCTCCGCGTCATGCGCGAACGCCGTGACATCCGCAACGGCTTCCGTACCGACCCGATTCCGCACGACGTCCTACTGCGCGTCCTCGAAGCGGCCCACACCGCGCCCAGCGTCGGGCACTCCCAGCCCTGGGACTTCGTGGTCATCCGCTCCGCCGAGACCCGCAGGACGATGCACGAGCTGGCCGGCCGCCAGCGCGAGGCGTACGCGAAGTCCCTGCCCAAGGGCCGGGCGAAGCAGTTCAAGGAACTGAAGATCGAGGCGATCCTCGACACCCCGGTGAACATCGTCGTCACCGCCGACCCGACCCGCGGCGGCCGCCACACCCTCGGGCGGCACACCCAGCCGCAGATGGCGCCGTACTCCTCCGCGCTGGCCGTCGAGAACCTCTGGCTAGCGGCGCGGGCCGAAGGCCTGGGCGTGGGCTGGGTCAGCTTCTTCGACGAGCGGGAGATGGTCCGGGCTCTCGGCCTGCCCGAACATCTGGAGGTCGTGGCCTACCTGTGCGTCGGATACGTGGACGAGTTCCCCGACGAGCCCGAGCTGCTCCAGGCGGGCTGGTCCAAGCGGCGCCCGCTGTCGTGGGTCGTCCACGAGGAGACGTACGGCCGCCGGGCCCTGCCCGGTGAGGACCCGCACGATCTGCTCGCCGAGACGCTGCAGGGGATCCGCCCGCTGGACGCGAAGGCGCTTGGCGAGGCGTGGGAGCGGCAGAAGCGGATGACGAAGCCGGCCGGCGCCCTCGGCATGCTGGAGATCATCTCCGCCCAGCTGAGCGGGCTGTCCCGGCAGTGCCCGCCGCCGATTCCGGAGCCCGCAGCCGTGGCGATCTTCGCGGGTGACCACGGCGTCCACGCCCAGGGCGTGACCCCGTGGCCGCAGGAGGTCACCGCGCAGATGGTCGCCAACTTCCTGGGCGGCGGGGCGGTCTGCAACGCCTTCGCCAACCAGGTCGGCGCCGAGGTCTGCGTGGTGGACGTGGGCGTCGCGGGCGAACTGCCGAGCACCCCCGGCCTGCTGCCCCGCAAGATCCGGCCCGGCACGGACGACTTCACCACCGGTCCCGCGCTGTCGCGCGAGGATGTGCTGCGCGCGATCGAGGTCGGCATCGAGTCGGCCCGGGACCTGGTCTCGGCGGGCAACAAGGCGCTGCTGACCGGTGAGATGGGCATTGCGAACACCACCGTGTCCGCTGCGCTGATCTCCGTCTACACGGGCAAGGACCCGGGCGAGGTCACCGGCCGGGGAACCGGCATCAACGACGAGACGCACGCCCGGAAGGTCGATGTCGTACGGCGGGCGCTGGAACTGCACCAGCCGGATCCGGCCGATCCCATCGGCGTACTCGCGGCGGTGGGTGGACTGGAGCACGCGGCACTCGTCGGGCTGCTGCTGGGCGCCGCGTCGCTGCGTACGCCGGTGATCCTGGACGGCGTCAGCGCCGGGGCGGCGGCGCTCGTGGCGCGGGCGATCGCCCCGGAGGTCCTGGCGGCGTGCATCGCCGGCCACCGGAGCGCCGAGCCGGGCCATGTCGCGGCCCTGACGAAGCTGGGGCTGCGGCCGCTGATCGATCTGGACCTGCGGCTGGGCGAGGGCACCGGCGCTCTGCTGGCGCTGCCGGTGGTGCAGAGTGCCGCGCGGGCGATGCACGAAGTGGCGACGTTCGATTCGGCGGGCGTCACGGAAAAGGCGTAGCAGGGCCCGTCCCCCGCCCCGGTGGATCACCGGGCGGGGGACGGCCCCGGCAGCCCGCGGGCCTGCCCGTCCGTCCGAAGGAGCCCCGGCCCGAGGCCGGGCTCTCATGGGGGTGATCCGCGAGACAGCAGGCGCGGCCCCCGCACCGTAAAGTGGCCGCAGCAGGGCCGCCGCCTGCACATTTCGCCGCTCCAGCGCCGCAGCGGCTCGTACCCCTCTCCCGCACGAGGAGCCGCACCGCCATGACCGACACCGCCGCCAGCGCAGCGCCCCCCGCTTACCCCGTCGGACTGCGTCTCGCCGGGCGCCGTGTCGTCGTGCTCGGCGCCGGCCAGGTCGCACAGCGGAGGCTGCCCGGGCTGCTCGCAGCGGGCGCCGATGTCCTGCTGATCGCTCCTTCGGCGACCCCGTCCGTGGAAGCGATGGCAGACGCCGGTGAACTGCGCTGGGAGCCCCGCCGCTACCGCGAGGGCGACCTGGCGGACGCCTGGTACGCGCTGATCAGCACCGACGACCCGGAGGCGAACGCCGCGGCCTCCGCCGAGGCCGAGGCCCGCCGCGTCTGGTGCGTGCGCAGTGACGACGCCGAGGCAGCCACCGCGTGGACGCCGGCCACCGGGCGCAGCGAGGGCGTGACCGTCGCGATCCTCACCGGCCGTGACCCACGGCGGTCCGCCGCGGTACGGGACGCGGTGGTGGAGGGCCTGCGTGACGGCACGATCGGCGCGCCCCGGCACCGGGCCCGTACGCCCGGAGTCGCCCTGGTCGGCGGCGGCCCCGGCGACCCGGATCTGATCACCGTGCGCGGCCGGCGGCTGCTGGCGGAGGCGGACGTGGTGATCGCCGACCGGCTGGGCCCGCGTGATCTGCTCGACGAACTCCCGCCGCACGTCGAGGTGATCGACGCGGCGAAGATCCCGTACGGCCGGTACATGGCCCAGGAGGCCATCAACAACGCACTGATCGAGCACGCGAAGGCGGGCAAGGCGGTCGTCCGGCTCAAGGGCGGCGACCCGTTCGTCTTCGGCCGGGGCATGGAAGAGGCCGAGGCGCTGGCGGAGGCGGGGATTCCGTGCACGGTGGTGCCCGGGATCTCCAGCTCGATCAGCGTGCCGGGAGCCGCCGGAATCCCGGTGACGCACCGGGGCGTGGCACATGAGTTCACCGTGGTGAGCGGCCATGTCGCGCCCGATGACGCGCGGTCGCTCGTCGACTGGCAGGCGCTGGCCCGGCTGCGCGGGACGCTGGTGCTGCTGATGGCCGTGGAGCGGATCGCGGCCATCGCCGAGACGCTCGTCGCACACGGCCGGCCGGCGGATACGCCGGTGGCGGTCATCCAGGAGGGCACCATGGCCGCCCAGCGCCGGGTCGACGCCACGCTGGCGACGGTGGCGGAGACGGTTCGGGCCGGGGACATCCGTCCGCCGGCCGTCGTGGTCATCGGCGAGGTGGTCGCGGTCGGCGCGCGTAACCGCAGGTAACTCGATCTGGACCCCGGCCGTTGGCACCACGACCAGGACAAGGCAGTATCACCCTGTGGCTGATCTCATCACGGTCGATGACCCCGCCGACCCCCGACTGCGCGACTACACGGGCCTGACGGACGTCGAGCTCCGGCGCAAGCGGGAGCCCGCGGAGGGGCTGTTCATCGCGGAGGGCGAGAAGGTGATCCGGCGGGCGAAGCACGCCGGTTACGAGATGCGCTCCATGCTGCTCTCCGCCAAGTGGGTCGATGTGATGCGGGATGTGATCGACGAGGTCCCGGCGCCGGTCTACGCGGTGAGCCCGGCGCTCGCCGAACAGGTGACGGGCTATCACGTGCACCGCGGCGCGCTCGCCTCCATGCAGCGCAAGCCGCTGCCGACGGCCGGTGAACTGCTGGCGACGGCCCACCGCGCTGTGCCAGGTCAGCGCATCGCAGTGTTCGAGGACATCGTCGATCATGCCAATCTCGGGGCAGCGTTCCGCAACGCCGCCGCGTTGGGAGTCGACGGGATCATGCTCAGCCCACGGTGTGCGGACCCGCTCTACCGCCGCTCGATCAAGGTCTCGATGGGCGCGGTCCTCCAGATCCCGTGGACCCGAGTCCGGTCCTGGCCCAGGGACATCGAGCTCCTCCGCGACGCGGGGTTCGCAACTGCCGCGCTCTGCCTGGACGAGAAGGCGATCACCTTGGACGAGCTCGCGGCCCGCCGGTACGAAAGGCTCGCCCTGGTATTCGGCACCGAGGGGGAGGGCCTGTCGACCGAGGCTCTCCGGGCGGTGGACGAGTGGGTGCGCATCCCGATGGCCGCAGGGGTGGACTCCCTCAACGTTGCCGCAGCGTCTGCCGTCGCCTTCTACGCCACCCGCCTCTGACGACCCTTGACGGGGCGGTTTCCTCGGTGCGGTACGCCCGGCTCGAGACCTGGCCGGGCAGGCTGGGAGCCGGTGCGCGAGGCCGGATTCGGACTGCTCGCGCACGCCCCGGACGCGAAGGCCTCGGTCATCGACGAGGCGGCCCCGCACCGGCTGGAGCGCGCTGATGCTCGGCGCGGAAGGCGACGGGCTCTCCACGCAGGGGCTGGTCGCGGTGGACGAGGGGGCCGGTATCCCGATGGCCCACGGCGTCGGCTCGCTGAATGCCGGCGCCGCGGCGGCTGTCGCGTTCTATGCCGTCGTGACGGGCCGGCCGGCGAACCGGAACCGCCTCAGCGGCCGGTCGCTGCCGTCTGTCCCAGCAGCCCCAGGCTGCGGGCGGCACCCTGACAGCCCTGAGCAGCCGCGATGCCCAGCGCCACCAGCAGGGTGACCGTGACGAACACGATCAGCCGCTGGCGCAGCAGCCGGCGGTTGATTCCGGGGCGGCGGCCCGACGAGGTCGGGCGCGAAGTCGTACGGCCGTTCGGGCGGGTGCCGTTGCGGGTGCCATTGCGTGTGGAGGAAGGCGCGCGCCGGTCGGGGCGCACCCCCGAGCGGGGCCCCGTACGAGCCGTGGAGGCACGCGGCGACTGGGCGCGCGGCGCGGGCATGCCCGCCGTGCGCTGCTCCGCGTACTCCTCGGCCGAGCTGCCGGTCGGCCGGTCCGGCTCACGGTGCAAGGGCCTGGGGCGGCTCTCGGACAGGCCGTGTGCCTCGCGCGCCGCGATCTCCTTGAGCCGCATCGACAGCTGCAGGGTGCTCGGCCGCTCCTCGGGTGCTTTGGCGAGGCAGGCCTGGATCAGCGGCGCGAGTGCGTCGGGAACGCCGAGCAGCTGCGGCTCCTCGTGCACCACGCGGTAGAGCATGACCTCCGAACTGCCCTGTCCGAAGGGCGAGTCCGCGGTGGCACAGTAGGCGAGGGTGGCGCCGAGCGCGAAGACGTCCGTCGCCGGGGTCACGGTGGCGCCGCGCACCTGCTCGGGGGCGAGAAAGCCCGGCGAGCCGACCGCCGTGCCGACATGCGTCAGTGTGCTGGCCCCGGTCGCCCAGGCGATGCCGAAGTCGATGATCCGCGGGCCCTTGGGGGAGAGGAGGATGTTCGACGGCTTGAGGTCTCGGTGCACAACCCCGGCCTCGTGCACGGCCACCAACCCCTCGGCCAGCGCAGCGCCGACCGATGCGGTCTGCGCTGCGGAGAGGGGGCCCTGTTCGCCCACCTTGTCGTGCAGCGAGGGCCCCGGCACGTACTGGGTGGCGAACCACGGCCGGTCGGCGTCCAGATCGGCGGCCACCAGCCGGGCCGTGCAGCCGCCGCGGATCCGCCGGGCAGCCGACACCTCGCGTGCGAAGCGCGACCGGAATTCCTGATCCTCAGCCAGATCCGGCCGGATCACCTTGAGCGCGACCCGCTGCCCGCGCCGGTCCGAGCCGAGGTACACCACGCCCATGCCGCCCGCGCCCAGCCGCCTGTGGAGCCTGAACGAGCCGACAACACGCGGGTCCTCGCGCCGGAGCCGCATCATCGCCATGTCCGTCCCCTGCCTCCGGTGGGGAGGCCCCACTCCGCTGACCATCCGTCTGACGTGCCACAGCTTACGGATTGACGGCCTGGTGCGCTCATAGGCCGCGCATGCGTCGGGCGACGGATTGCCGATGCCGGGCGGGATTTCCAGGGACCGGCCCGGGAGTTGCCGCGCCAGGGCTCCCCGCGGGGCCCACGCGTCCTCAACGGCGCTCCGTAGAAGGGGCATTGGGTCGGTGCGGAGCGCCCAGGAGGGGCTGACCGCGGACGTCGCGGGCACGTCGTGGACGTACCGCGTGGTGGCCGTGAGCGTCGGTCGCGGGGTGCCACGGGCGGTACGCGGGGGAGTGGCCCAAGTGAGCGAAGTCACCCGGCCGATGGCTTCGCACGGGGGAATCGGTGCTGCGTACAGCCCGTTTGACGGCTCGCAGCGGGCCGACGCCGCCCGGACATCCGGTGCCGGGGGGCCGACGACGGTGAACGCCCCCTCGGGGAAGACCCCAAAGGACCACGGCGGATCTCCACCCTGGGGAGTATCCGGAACCGCCGGCTGTCATCCTCCGGGAGGCCAGGCAATCGGTACGAGGGCATGACGCCTCTGTTCCGGCGCGCACCTAATCTTGAAATCAAGCGGCGGGTGCAGCACTCGTCCCCCGAGGTCAGACGCCCGCCGCCCCAGACGAGACGGGAGCGGGGCAATGGCGGACCCGGCAGGACGAGCAGTCATGTGGTCGCAAGGACGCAAGGCAGTCGCCGCGTTCGGCGTCAGCCGGTCCGGCACGCGCCACCCTCTGGTCGCCTCCGCGATGGTGCTGCCGCTGGCGGTGCTGCTCACGGTCGTCTTCGGCGGCTGGGAGGCCGTCGTCACACAAGCGTCGTCCGTGGCCGGTCTGCTGGGGCGCTGAGCGGCGCCACAGTCCCGGGAGAGCGGCCCGGGAGCGGTCCCCCGGACGGGAGTCCGAGGGAAGGCCTTCCGGCCATCAACCCCGTGGGGACGGGGGTACGGCGGACGGCACGAATGCCCGGACAGCTGGGGAGCTGTCCGGGCATTGCGCCGTCCGGGAGCAGCACATCGCGCGGCTTGCGGGCGCGGGCCCGCCGCGTCATCCGAAAGCGGTAGCGGCTCAGCGCGCAGGACGGCCTTTCCCGAGGGCGCCGGACCGGGGCCGGGGCTTGAGCCGAGGCCGAGGCCGGGGCTTGAGCCGGGGCCGGGGCTTGAGCCGGGGCTTGAGCCGGGGCTTGAGCCGGAGCGGTATGAGCCGGAGCGGTATGAGCCGGAGCCGGGGTATGAGCCGGGGCCGGGGCCGGGGTATGTGCCGGGGCCGGGCAGCCGTACGCGGCCCGACCGGCGTACCATCCGGGCCTGACCCGCGGCGCGAGCCGAGGCCGGACCGGCCGGAGGGCAGGCAGGCGGGATCGAGCAGGGGGAAGCGTTGGGCGCGTCGCTCACCGAGCAGCTGGCGGCGCTCGGCCGCAAGGCGGCACCGGATCCGGGCACCCGGGTGCCGTGCCCGGCAGCCCCCGAGCGCAACGGCCCTGCCGGGGAAGCGGTCGTGCTGGCCGACAGACCGGACGGCACCGTGGTCCGTGTGGGCCCGATCGTCTCCAAGGCGCACGCGCCCGGCACCGACCGTGCCGCGCTGACCGCCCGGCTCCGTGTCGCCGCCCACCCGCGCCTGACCGGTGTGCTGTTGCCGCCGCTGCCGGTGTCCGGCGACGGCGGCCTGACCGACGTCCTGCACGACGGGCGCCCCGCGAGCCTGTGGCCGCTCGGAGCCCCCGTCGCACCGGACGATCCGGACGCCGCCCCCTGGGAGGAGGCCGCGGCGCTCCTCGCCCGGCTGCACTCCGTACCCCTCTCCGCGCTGCCCGGCCCGCTGCCGCCCATGCGCGGCCCCGCCAAGGTCGCCCGGGCCGCCGCCCGGCTGCGGGCGGTCGTTCCGTCACCCGCGGGGGAGACGGTGCTGCGTGCCTGGGCCCGCCTGCCGGCCTGGTCGCGGGACGAGGCCACGCCCCCGCCGTGCGAACGCCTCTGCCACGGCGACCTGCACCTCGGGCAGCTGGTCCGGCACCCCGTCCCGGACGGCCCGTGGCTGCTGATAGACGTCGACGATCTCGGCTTCGGGGACCCGGCGTGGGACCTCGCCCGCCCCGCGGCCTGGTACGCCTCAGGGCTGCTGCCCCCGGACACATGGCAGCGGTTCCTGGCTGCGTACCGCAGTCACGCGGGCCCCGCCCTGCGGACCGAGGGCGACCCGTGGCCGCAACTCGACATCCCCGCCCGCGCCTTGACGGTCCAGTCGGCCGCCCTCGCACTCGTCCGCGCGGACACCGAGCGTCGCGCCCCCGACGAGGTCGAGCAGGCACTGGTCGACGCCTGCGCGCGTATTGTCCAGCTGCCTTCCGACGTGCCCGGCGACCGCGCGTCGTAGGCTGAACTCGTCGTCGCCGGGCGGAGCTTCCGGCGATTTCCGATGGACTGGCGAGGAGCTGAACCGACGATGCAGTGTCCCAAGTGCCATGCGCCGATGCATACGTACAACCGCAACGGTGTCCAGATCGAGCAGTGCAGCGGTTGCCGGGGGATCTTCCTCGACTACGGGGAGCTGGAGTCGCTGAGCCGGCTCGAGTCGCAGTGGGGGCAGCAGGCTCCGCCGCCGCCCGGCCCGCAGGCCTACCCCGCCGCCCCGGCCTGGGGCGCCCCGCACCAGGGCCACCACCAGGGCCACCACGGGGGCCACCATGGGCACCACCGCCAGAAGAGCTTCGGCCGGATGCTCTTCTCCTCCTGAGCCAGGCGGAAACGACCGAGGGCCGGAGCATCAGCTCCGGCCCTCGGCTTTTCGGTGTGGACGATACTGGGATTGAACCAGTGACCTCTTCCGTGTCAGGGAAGCGCTCTC
>NZ_JBEXKU010000043.1:0-65935 GCF_040609575.1 Streptomyces sp. NPDC004647
CAGATGCGTTTCGGCCAGGAGATGACCCAGGCCCAGATCGGCACCGAACTCGGCATCTCCCAGATGCACGTCTCCCGGCTTCTCTCCCGCGCCCTAGGGCAACTGCGCAGCGGCATGCTCACCCACACGTAGAACACGCACGGCGGGCAACTGCCCGCGCGTCCGTGCCCGTTACCGTATGGCGGAGAAAGGACCGAGCTGTGCTGATGGCTCACCCCGCAGTGCTTCACAAGCTCATCGAGCAGTACGAAACCCTCCAACTGCTGCACGCCGAAGAAGCGGGCAGCGCCGAGGTCCGCCGGCGGATGGACGACGTCGCGTACACGCTGTGCGTGTCCACCGGCACGCGGGACGTGGACACCGCGCTCGTCGCCGCCCGGCACCGGCTCCCCGGAGCACGCGCCGAGGACGACTCGGCCCTCAGCGCCTGAGTAGCGCGCCTCCGCCCCAACCGAAACGCCCCTGGGCGCCCGGGGGGTGCGACGGTCTCTCGCCGTCTCCCCCGGGTGCGCGTTTCACCGAGGCCGCGGAGTGGGCGCGCGACATCCGCCCGGTCTCTTCCGCGACCGAGCGAACTCGGGCCGCCGCCGGAGGCTGCGGGAGCGGTTTCAGCTCTCGGAGGGAGTGAGCAACACGAAGTCCGCCCCGGACGGGTCGAGGCAGACGGCCAGCCGCCCGACACCCTCCGCGTCCTCCGGCCCCATCTGCACACTGCCGCCGTTCCCGGTGACCTTGGCGACCGTTCCGTCGCAGTCCGCGACCGCGAACACCGGGTGCCAGTAGGGCCGGCCGCCGGTCAGGGCCAGGTATTCCGCGGGAAGCTGCATGACCCCGCCCTGCATGCGCTCCTCGCCGAGTCCGGAAGGAGTGATCAGCGAATACGTCCCTCCACCGCCGGGCAACGGCATGTCCTGGGTCTGCCAGCCGAAGAGACCGCCGTAGAACTCCTTCGCAGCGGCCGCGTCGGTGGTGTAGAGCTCGGTCCAGCACAGGGTGCCCGGCTCGTCCACCGCGTCCAGGCCCTTGCTCCTCCCTGGCTGCCAGACGGCGAACTGACCACCCAGCGGATCGCTGAACTGAGCCATCCGCCCCTCACCGTCGGCGTCCATGGGGACGACCCGCACGGTGCCGCCCGACCGCTCCACCGCCTGGGCCGTGGAGTCCGCGTCAGGGGTGTTGAAGTAGATCATCCAGGCCGAGCGGGCTCCCTCTTCGGTGAGCCGGCCGACCGCGCCGACGATCTTGCCGTTCAGCCGGAAGACGCCGAATCCGCCGGCGTCCGGACCGTAGGACTGGAACTCCCAGCCGAGCACCGGACCGTAGAACGCGGCAGCGGCTGCGACGTCGGGGGCACCGAGATCGAGCCAGCAGGGGGAGCCGGGAACAAAGTCAGTGGTGATCATGGAGATTCCCTTCGCAGAGCCCTTTGACTCAGCGTGCCACCCCCCACTGACGCTCGCGCGTCGGCCGCTTCGCCCCCTGCGTACCGGCGGCGGAGCGGCTCCTCATCCGCCTTGGCTCGTCCTCGCTCGTCCTCACTCGTCCTTGCCGTCAGCTCGTCCGGGCCCGTACGCAAGCGTCAGCCCTCGTCCGGGCCCGTACGCAAGCGTCAGCGCTCGTGCTCACTCGTCCTCGGTCGCGATCGCGTTGATCGCGGCCGCGGCCATGGCACTGCCGCCCCGCCGACCCCGCACCACCAGGTGCTCGAGTCCCGACCGATGAGCGGCCAGCGCGTCCTTGGACTCCGCGGCGCCGACGAAGCCGACCGGTACGCCGATCACGGCGGCCGGGCGGGGTGCGCCCTCCTCGACCATCTCCAGCAGCCGGAACAGCGCGGTCGGCGCATTGCCGACGGCCACCACCGAGCCCGCCATACGGTCCCGCCACAGCTCGAGGGCGGCGGCGCTGCGCGTGGTGCCCATACGGGCGGCCAGCTCCGGCACGGCAGGGTCGGACAGCGTGCAGATCACGTCGTTTCCGGCGGGCAGTCGTTTGCGCGTGACCCCGCTGGCCACCATGGAGACGTCGCAGAGAACCGGCGCCCCGGCGCGCAGCGCCTCGCGGGCCCGGGCAACCACCTCGGGGGTGTACGCGAGATCGCGCACGAGGTCGACCATCCCGCAGGCGTGGATCATCCGCACCGCGACCTGACTGACGTCCGCGGGCAGACCCGTGAGGTCCGCTTCGGCGCGGATGGTCGCAAAGGACTGCCGGTAGATGGCCGCCCCGTCTTTCTCGTAATCGAACGTCACGGGGGTGTGGGGCATGGCGGGGAGCATACCGATCCCGCCTTCACGGCCTGACGTACGCGAGGGCCTGACGTACGCGAGGGCCTGACGTACGCGGCGGCCAGAGGTACGCGGCGGCCAGAGGTACGCGGCGGCCCGGGCGCCGCTACCACCCGCGCACGTACGCGGCTGATGGGACCCCTGTCTGCCACGGAGCGACGTCAGGACCACCTTCCGCCCCCCTCGAGCCGGCCCGGCGAGACACCGTCGGCGAGTGACCCACGCGCCCCGCGGCTGACCGGGGCCCGGCCCGGTCACGTCGTGGGGCAGGTGAGAAACGCCCGTCGCGATACGGACCGCACACCTTCTCCACAGAACGTATGGTGCAACACAAGGGCCCTTACGGAATGGCAGAGGAGTGTGCGGGAGCGGAGTGCGTTAATGCTCGGATTACTGAATGTCTCGATGCCGCCGGGTGCGGAGACCGTCGCTGTCCGCCCGTCCGGGGAGGGAGCCCGATGACCGGCGGTGGTCGGGTGACCGCCGGTCGGACGGCCACGGATGAGGTGGCTTCGAACGAAGTGGCTTCCGGCCCCGGGACTGCGGGCCCGGGGACAGCAAGCCCGGTGACAGCGGGCCCGCCGCAGGGGCAAGAAGCCGCGCGTGACCCGTTCTTCGACAACGCGAAGCTCCTGGCCATGGTCCTGGTGGTGGCGGGACACGCGTGGCAGCCGCTCAAGGACAGCCGCGCCGTATGGGCGGTGTATCTGTTCATCTACACCTTCCACATGCCGGTGTTCATCGTGCTGTCCGGCTATTTCTCACGCAGCTTCAGTTTCAAGCCGGGCCAGATCAAACGTCTGATCACGGGAATTGCCGTGCCCTACGCGTGCTTCGAGACCGCGTACACGCTCTACGGCAATGCCGTGGACGACCGTCACAACGACATCAGTCTGCTGTCGCCGTGGTATCTCACCTGGTTTCTCATCGCGTTGTTCGTATGGCGGCTCACCGCTCCGCTCTGGCTGGTGATGCGCTGGTACGTCTCCCTCGGGCTGGCCATCGCCATCGCGCTGCTCGGCGCGGCGAACGAAGTGGGCGCGGCGCTGAATCTCGATCGCGTCCTGCAGTTCCTGCCGTTCTTCGTGATCGGTCTGCTGCTGCGCCCCGAGCACTGGCAGATCCTGCGGTCCACGTGGGTACGGATCGCCGCAGTACCGGTGTTGGCCGGGGGCGCTGCCATGGCGTACTGGGCCAAGGGACGGATGACCTCCGAGTGGGCCGTCCGGAGCCGGGGCTGGGGCGAACTGCATGTGGCGTGGCCGGTCGGAGCGGCGATGACGCTCGGGCTGCTCGTCTGCTCTCTGCTGCTCGTGGCGGCCTTCCTGGCGTGCGTACCGCGCCGCCGCACCTGGTTCACCGCTCTCGGCGCGGGGACGCTGTACGCGTATCTGCTGCATGGTTTCGTCATCCGCACGGCGGCCTGGGAAGGCTGGTACGAGCCGGCGTTCTGGCACACCCCGGCGGGTGAGGTGGCCGTGGCGCTCCTCGGCGTCTGTCTCGCCCTGGTCCTCACATCGCTCCCCGTGCGCCGCATCTTCCGTCCCGTGGTGGAACCACGCCTGGACAAGGCATTCCAAAACGCCCCCGAGCAGCGGGCCGACGGAGGCACGAGGGCCGGGTAATCCGGAAACGCCATAGGGGTGGAGAGTCATACGCGTTCCGGCAAATGTCCGAAAAACCGCACCTCGTGATTGCGTTACGAGCAATATGTTCCGGCTTCTGATGGCGGGGCGTAACGAGTCCGTATCAGCGTTTCGCGTACGCCCTCAATCAAGCTTTACTGGTGCGCAGAGTCAGCGGCGCAACTCGGAGGCAGTCGAATGGGCAGGCACAGGCGACCCGACCGGGTGAGTCGCGCATATTCCCGGATATTCAAGGCGGCGGCCGCGATGAGCGTGGTGGGCGCATTGGCCTTCGCCTTCCAGCTGACCGGTGACGAGGGTCCCGTACAGGCGGAGTCCGGCTCCCGGTACGACCCGGCGCCCGACCTCGCCGAGCCCAACAACTCGGACCGGAAATCGCGGGAGGAGCCCGGCAAGGCGGACGCGTCGGAGGACACCGGCCTGTCCCCCACCTCCTCCGCGGAACCGGAGGTCCTGCCGACCGCGAACGACGCATCGGTCGCGAGGACGCGGACGGCATCCACACAGGAGCCGTCCGCGCAGCGGGGAGGAGCGGCCGGCGCTCCCACGAGCGAGGCCGCGGCGCCCGGCACAGCCGACCGCCAGGCGGACCACGACGCCGGGCGGTCCGCGCCCGAGCAGAGCCCCAGCGGGCCGGCGGAGCCGACCAGCGCGCCGGAACAACCGCAGGACGAGGACGACTCGCAGGGCGAGGACAGTACGCCGCAGCAGGGCACGGTGGGCGGAACCGTCGGCGGGCTGCTCGGCGGCGTCGGCCACAGCATCGACGGCCTGCTCGGTCACTGAGCACGGCGCGCCCCTCAGCGCAGTCGGCGCCTGCTGCGGGAGCGTCGCGGGCTGGAAACGCTGACGTCCGCCCGCGTGCGGGCGTCTTCACCGGAACCGGACCGGTCACGCCGTAGCACCGAACAGCACGGCCCCGGCCCAACAGGGCCGGGGCCGTGCTCATGCCGGTGTCACTCCTCGGACTTCCTGATCTCCCAGAAGCGCGGGACCGTCGAGGCGTCCAGGCTCCACTCGATCCCGAAGATGTTGTCGCGGGCCACCGCGTACTGCTTGCCCTGCCACAGCGGCAGTACCGGCAGATCGTCGGCGACGATGGACTGTATTTCCGCGAACTGGTCGGTGGTGACCAGCCGGTCGGGCTCGGCCACCGTCGACGGGATGAGCTGGCCGGCGATGCGCTTCGACGCGTAGTTGTTGCGGAGGACGTTCTCCTTGGTGAAGAACGGGGAGACGAAGATGTCCGGGTCCGGGTAGTCGGGGATCCAGCCCTTGGCGTAGACGCCGTAGCTCCCCTTGGCGACACCCTTCTCGAACTCGTCGAGGGAGACGCTCCGCACCTTGGCGTCGAAGAGCCCGCTCGCATTCAGCTGCTGGGCGATCTCCTTGAAGGCGGGGACCGTGCCGGGCCCGAAGCGGATGGGGGTGGCCCACAGGGTCAGCTTGACCTTGTCGTTGAGGCCCGCGCCACGCAGGGCGGCCTCAGCCTTGTCACGCTGCGGCCGGTCGCCGTACTTGTCGAAGAACGGCGTCTTGTGGCCGGTGATCCCGGCGGGGATCACCGAGTACAGCGGCTCGGCGGTGCGCTGGTACACATCGCGCACCAGTGCGGTGCGGTCCACGAGGTAGGCGATCGCCTTGCGCACTCCGAGTTTCCCGGCCACGGGGTGGTTCATGTTGAACACCATGTGCATGACCTCGGCGCTCGCACCGTCGACGACCTCTACGCCCCGCCGGTCCTTGGCCGTCGAGGTCTCCAGCTCGTAGATGTCCTTCGCCGCCAGGCCTCGGTAGGCGAGGTCCACCTCGCCGTCCTGAACGGCCTGCTTGAGGCCCAGCTGGTCGCCGCGGAAGAACTTCATCGTCATGCCGGAGTTCTGGACCTTGGCACCGCCGCGGTATTCCGGATTGACCGCGAAGACCGCTTCCTTACGGTTGATGGACTCCAGGGTGTACACACCGGAGCCAACAACCTTGTTGTCGGTGCGCAGCTTGTTCGCGGGGAATTCCGTGTGGTCGACGATCGCCCCGGCGCTCGACGAGATCTTCATGGGGAAGGTGGCGTCAGGGGCCTTGAGTTGGAAGACGACCGTTTTGTCGTCCGGGGTGTCGATCTTCTTGATCGACGAGAGCAGATAGGACGGGCCCTTGGGGTCCTTGATCCTCAGCGTGCGCTCGAAGGAGTACGCCACGTCCTCGGAGGTGAGGCTGTTGCCATTGCTGAACTTCTGGTCGTCCTTCAGCACACAGCGGTAGACAGTGCTTCTGCCGCCGTCGAAGGAACAGGACTTGGCGGCTTCCGGCTGGGGCGTCGTCGCACTTCGAGGGAAGCTGATCAGCGTCTGGAAGACGTTGTTGAACACCATCCAGGAGCCCACGTTGTAACCGGAGGCCGGGTCGACAGACTGCACCTGGTCCGTCGTTCCCATGACCACCGGTTCCCCGGTTTCGCCGACGTCGCCGTCGCCCGTACCGCAGCCCGTCAGCAGCCCGGCGACGGCTCCCGCTATGAGCGAGCCCACCAGCCACCGGTGGCGTTTCCTCAACCGCACGTTCCTCACACTTTTCCCTATCGGTCTACCAGGTGCTGCAGGGAGTATGCCGGACACACCCCGGCCGCGCCCCGGCAGTTGCAGCACCGGGGAGGAGCTGAGCGCCCGCTCACCGCCAGTGACGACGTCGCGGCAGCGACGTCATCCCTGCCTTGCCCCGGCGGGAGCACCGAAACCCCGCCGGCCTCGGTGTGCCGGATCTTTCGGAAGCCGATGGCCGCGGTGCCTGGCCCTCCTCCGGGTCGGGGGATCAGCGCACGGCGGATCATGTCGTTCCGGGTAAGGGTCGAGGAAGTTTGTTCTTGGCGAAGAACGGATCGATTAAATTTTCGGCTCCGGAAGAGTCCGGGGCCGAGCCACACCGTAGACGGATGAGGGCCCATCCCCCAACCCTCTTGATGCGAAGGTTCCGAGCAGACCGTCATGACCGTACCGGCCGGAGACCGCTGTCGGCCGCCAGTGAAGGGCGGAGTCCGGTTACCGGCCGCCCCGGTATGGCCCGGCGGGGCGGCCGCAGGGGGCACCGGCAGGCGTGATCGGCCTCGGGAGGACATGGGGGCGGTGCCCTGCGACGAGCCCTGGCAGCCTCGTCGATGAAATATGCGCAAGAACCTGCAAGAAATCTGGCATAGACTTGCCCCATGGTGAGCCGATTGGTGGAGGTCGCGGGGTACGCGGGTGTCAGCGAGGCGACGGTGAGCCGGGTACTGAACGGCAAGCCGGGGGTCTCGCAGGCCACCCGCGCTGCGGTGCTGACCGCACTCGACGTGCTGGGGTACGAGCGGCCGCCGCAGCTGCGCGGGCGGGCCAACCGTCTCGTCGGCCTGGTGGTGCCCGAGATGAGCAACCCGGTCTTCCCGGCCTTCGCCGAGGTGGTCGGCAGCACCCTCGCCCAGCGCGGTTTCACGCCCGTGCTGTGCACACGCACGCTCGCCGGAATGCAGGAGAGCGACTACGTCGACATGCTGCTGGAACACCAGGTCGCCGGCGCCGTCTTCGTCTGCGGCCTCCATTCGGAGCTGGCCGCGGACCACCGCCACTACGGCCGCCTCGCAGAGCGTGGGCTTCCGGTCGTCGCCGTCAACGGCATCGCGGAAGACCTGAAAATCCCCTGCGTATCGGCGGACGACGCGCTCGCGGTCGAACTCGCCGTGCGGCATCTGGCGTCCCTCGGCCACGAGCGGATCGGCCTCGCGGTGGGAGGGCAGGGGCACATTCCGGCGGCGCGCAAGAGGGCGGCGTTCCTGGTCGCGATGCGCGAGCACCTGGGTGTCGCCGATGCCGGCCCGGACATCGTGGAGACCATGTACACCCTGGAAGGCGGGGCCTCTGCCGCCTTCCAGCTCTTCCGGCGCGGCGTCTCCGGAGTGGTCTGCGGCAGCGATGTGATCGCACTCGGGGCCATCCGGGCGGCCCGGCGGATGAAGCTCGACGTCCCGGCCGATGTGTCCGTCGTGGGCTTCGACGACTCGGCCTTCATGCCGCTCGCCGATCCCCCGCTGACCACCGTCAGGCAACCGGTCGACGCCATGGGGCAGGCCGTGGTCACCCTGCTGCTGAGCCAGATCTCCGGCTCCAACGGGCACCCGGAGGAGATGCTCTTCGAGCCCGAACTGGTGGTGCGCGGCAGCACCGGCGTCGGCCCGTCCCGCAACGGCGGCTGACGGCCCCCACCCGGAGCCGCCCTGCCACCGCACGGACATGCCCCTCGCGTTCCCGCGCGGGCCGCGGGCGGCACCTCACCGCACCCACCCCCGTACGCCTCCCTGCCCGTGCCCGCGGTCGGGGGCGTACGTCGCGTTGCGAGCGGCACCCACAGTTTTCGCGAATGACGTCATCTTGCATAATTTATGAAAGAAACTTGCTAGTAACCGTAGACTTCCCTCCTCGGCATTCCTAGTCTTTCGTCACCGCGCCGCTGGCTGAGCCGCCGATGAGGCGTTGAGTGAGGAGAGATCATGGGTCACTGGTTGCCAAGGGCGGGCGTCGCGGCGCCGGCCTCCCGCGCACTCGCCGGATGCGGAAGCGGCACGGGCGGGGACGCTCCCGCCGATGGCGCGGCGGCGCTCACCGGTCGGGGGCCGATCACCCTCGCCACCGGCAAGGACGACAGCGGCACGCTGCCCGAGATCATTGACCGGTGGAACGCCGGGCACCCCAAGGAGCGGGTACGCACCGTCGAACTCTCCGATTCGCCGGACGAGCATCGGCAACGGATGATCCAGGACGCCGAGTTGAAGTCCGGTGAGTTCTCGGTGCTCTGATGGTCAACCGGACTTCCATGCAGACCGCAACCGTGGCCATCGCCCGATTCGGTGGCGCGACCGGCTTCGAAATTCCCTACGGCACCAAGATGGCGGCCGGTGTCGTCGTCACCGTGCCTCTCGTCGTTCTTGTCCTTGTTTTCCAACGCCGCATCATCGCCGGCCTCACCGCGGGAGCCGTCAAGTGACCCCGTCGCGAGTCCCCGTACCCCCTCAGGAGACCACCGTGCCGCACGACCCGATCCCCGCCGCAGGCGGGAACTGGTGGCGCAGCGCCGTCATCTACCAGGTGTACATCCGCAGCTTCGCCGACGGAAACGGCGACGGCACAGGTGATCTCAGCGGACTGCGCAAGCGTCTCCCGTACCTGTCCGGGCTGGGTGTCGACGCCCTGTGGCTCAATCCCTGGTACCCCTCCCCGATGGCCGACGGCGGCTACGACGTCGCCGACTACCGCGACATCGATCCGGCCTTCGGAACGCTCGCCGAAGCGCAGACGATGATCGAGGAAGCCCATGACCTGGGGCTGCGGATCGTCATCGACATCGTTCCCAACCACACCTCGGATCAGCATCACTGGTTCCGTCAGGCGCTGGCGGACGGGCCCGGCTCCGCCGCCCGGGAGCGCTACATCTTCCGGGACGGGCGCGGCCAGGACGGCGAGCTGGCTCCCAACAACTGGCAGAGCGTCTTCGGGGGCTCGGCCTGGACGCGGGCCACCGAGCCCGACGGAACACCCGGGCAGTGGTACCTGCACCTGTTCGCACCGGAACAGCCCGACCTCGACTGGGAGAGCGAGGAGGTGCGTGCGGAGTTCGAGTCGATCCTGCGGTTCTGGTTCGACCGCGGTGTCGACGGTGTCCGGATCGATGTCGCGCACGCGCTGGTCAAGGCACCTGGCCTGCCCGACCTGGGGGCTTCGGACATCGAGCTCGTCGGGTCGGCACCCGATGCCGACCATCCGCACTGGGACCGCGACGGCGTTCACGAGATCTTCCGCGGCTGGCGTGCCGTCGCCGACTCCTACGCCGAGCCCCGCGTCTTCGTAGCGGAGGCCTGGACCGGCACACCGGAGCGGCTGGCCCGCTACGTCAGGCCCGATGAACTGCACACCGCCTTCAACTTCGACTATCTGGTCGCCCCGTGGCGGGCCGCCCTGCTGCGCAGCGCGATCGACACCTCCCTGGCCGCGCTCGGCGCGGTCGACGCCCCGGCGACCTGGGTGCTGTCCAACCACGACGTCGCACGACACGTATCCCGCTACGGCAGGCCGCAGCCGGACAAGCCGGTGCGCGCGCTGGCCGATCTGGCCGGTGACCAGCCGTTCGACCTCGAACTGGGGACCAGGCGCGCCCGCGCCGCCGCCCTGCTCACCCTCGCCCTCCCCGGGGGCGCGTACATCTACCAGGGTGAGGAACTCGGCCTGTGGGAGGTCGAGGACCTCCCGGAGGAACTGCTGCAGGACCCCACGTGGGAGCGCTCGGGACGCACCGACCGCGGTCGCGACGGCTGCCGCGTGCCCCTGCCCTGGTCCGGCGACGTCTCGCCGTTCGGCTACAGCCCGGAGGGCTCACCGGCGCAACCGTGGCTGCCGCAGCCGGCCGGCTGGCGGGATGTGACGGTGCAGGCGCAGCGCGGCGACAAGGAGTCGATGCTGGAGCTCTACCGGCGTGCCCTGCAGATCCGGCACAGCCATCCAGCGCTCGGCGACGGGGCTCTGACCTGGGATTCCGCACCCGATGACGAGGTGCTGTCGTTCACCCGTGCACCCGGTCTGCGCTGCGTGGTCAACCTCGGGCCGGAACCGGTCGACCTGCCCGGCCACGACGGTGTGATCCTGTCCAGCTCACCGCTCGAGGACGGGCGGCTGCCCGCCGATACCGCCGTCTGGCTGGCCTGCTGAACCTGCGCGTACGGCACGGCTGCGACACGGGACTTCCGGGTCCCGTGTCGCGGTCGGTTGACGGGCGTCGAGCGACAGAATGGATCGTCCGGCACGCTGATCCGGACCGGCGGCCATTGTCGCGGCACGGGCGAAGGGAAAAGGGCGGATTCATGTTCAGGGACACCAAGGCGTTCAGCGGCTTCGCGGTGGACGACATGCGACAAGCCAAGAATTTCTACAGCGAGACGCTCGGTCTGCGGGTGTCCGAGGAATACGGCCTGATGACGCTTCATATCGCCGGCGACACGAACATCCTGGTCTATCCCAAGGAGGACCACACCCCGGCGTCGTTCACCGTCCTCAACTTCCCGGTGGACGACATCGACCGGGCCGTCGAGGAACTGGCCGGGCGCGGAGTGCGCTTCGAGAGGTACGACGGATTCGAGATGGACGACAAAGGCGTTTTCCGCGGCGGCGGTCCGTACATCGCATGGTTCAAGGACCCGGCGGGCAATGTCCTTTCCGTGCTCCAGGAAAGGTGACCGCCGGCCCGTCCTCATTGCGCAATGAGGGATTGCACAATGAGGACCGCACATTGAGGGGCCGACGGCTTCGGCCGCGCAAGCGGTATACGCAAGCGCGGCCGTAGCAGTCACCCGTCGCGGCCGTGATCGTGGTCGCGAGGGCGGGAGCTGGGTGGCGGCCGGACCGTACTCGCCGCCGGGCGGCGTCAGCCACGCCCGGCGAGCACCCCGGCCATCGACGCGAGCACGGCGGGGGCCACCCGGTAGTACACCCAGGTGCCGCGCCGTTCGGAGGTCAGCAGGCCCGACTCGCGCAGTTTCTTCAGATGGTGGCTCACCGTCGGCTGTGAAACACCGACGTCGGAGATATCGCAGACGCACGCTTCGCCACCCTCGTGCGACGCGACCAGCGAGAACAGCCTCAGCCGGACCGGATCACCGAGAGCCTTGAACATCACCGCGGTCTGCTCGGCCTCCGCGGCCGACAGCGGCCGCTCGGTCAGCGGCGGGCAGCACGGTGCCACGGTCTCCGCTGAGGCCGGCTCCAGCAGCGTCAGCCCACGGGGCTTCGAATTCGACATAAGTCAATATTGACACTTGTCGATAGGAGCCACAAGTTCAGCGGCGGATACCGGCCGAACCGAGAATGCGGCAGCCGGGGTGGGCTTCACCGGTCACATGCTGCCCGGAGCGCCCGCGATGGGCGGCAGCGGGGGCGGGGAAGGCTGCGACGAGGGCGTCGGGGCGCCGAGCAGCGCGGACGCCGTGAGGACCGGGTCGGAGTCGAAGCCGGGCGCCGGGGACACCGGGGGAGCCGGGTTGCAGGTGAAACCGAGCCGTTTCATGGCCCGCGTCACCTCCCCGGCGCTGAAGTCGCGGCGGTCCTGCCGCGTGATCGCGGCTCCCACCTGCTTGACGGGGTACGTACGGCGACCGATCCGAACGGACTCGCCCGTGATGGGTTCGGGCTTGATACCGCTCATCGCCTGCTCCACCTCGCTGGCGATCAGATCGAAGGGAAAGCCGGCGATGATGCAGCGCATTTTGCCTCAGCAAGGGGAGCAGGAATGGGTCGGTGTGTTCAGCGTCCCACAGGCGGGCCCCGTCGGGAAGCGCATGCCGCCATCCGGAGCCGTGCCGTCCGGTCGGTCGCCGTCACGTTGACGACCCCTCGGGCGACCAGGGCGTACGTGATTGCCGGGAACGCGCCGGGGCGCCCCGCACACCGCGACGCGGCCGGGGCACCGCCACGGGACGGCGGGAAGACTAGAGATCGAATATCTCGCCCTCGGGAGGCGGCGGTCCGGACTTCGGCACAGCGGGAATGAGCTCGTCCTCGAGCAGGGCGCGGATCTCCTGGCGCAGCTCCGGCCCGTCCGTGTGCCGATGGACCGAGACCGCGTGCTCGGCGGCCGCGCGGACGACTTCCTCCTCTTCCCCCGAGATGGTGAGGCTGCAGTTCATCTCGCTCGGGAACCTTCGGCAGTCGGCGACTTTCCTGGCCATGGCGACCTCCTGGAAGACGACTCCTACCCTCAGGTTAAACCTGCGCATACAGCAGCAAAGAGGATGGAACCTGCCCTGCGTACGTCCCGATGGCGGCCCACGGCCGAGAGCCGGAGCGGGCGGGCAGGCGGGCAAGCAGGCAGGCAGGCAGGCAGGCAGGCAGGTCAGACTTCCGCCACATCCGACCCCTGCGACACGGCGGCCCACCCCGGCTCGAGGCTGTCGAGGAAGGCCTGGAAGGCCGCGTCGGCCCGGGCCCATTCCTGGCTCGCCAGCGATCCGATGAGCAGTCCGAACGTGGCGTCGACCAGAAGCAGGGCTTCGGTGCGGGCCCGCTCAGCGGGAAGGCCCACCCCGAGAAGGATCGGGACGAGCAACTCCTCCCACTCGCCCAGCACATCGCGCATCACCGTGCCGTACCGGTCGGAGTGCCGCAGGCTGAGCACCTGGACCTCGAGGAACAACGGCCGCATCTCCCGGAGCGCCGGCGCGTTGAGCCGCTGCCACAACTCCTCCAGGAACCGTCGCAGCCCGGCGACGTCCTCGGGCGGGCCCTCTTCCGCGAGCATCCTGCGGATCTGGAACTGCGGGCGCTGCTCCTCGGCGGACAGCGCTTCGGCGATCAGCCGTTCCTTGGTACCGAAGTAGTAGAGGAGCATGCGGTCACTGGTGCCGAGCTCACGGGCCAGCGGGCGCAGGGACAGCTCGGCCAGACCGTGGCGGGCCACGTATTCGCGCACCCGGCCCAGCAATTCGCGACGCTTGGCCTCGTCGCGTGGTCGCGGCATGGATTCCTCCTGCGGGCCCGCCGGATCAGTGCGCGGGCCTGATTACCCAGCGAAGCGCCCGAATTGCTCTCTGCATTCCCCTATTTACCGTAACACCGGCTACATGTATATTGTTCTTGTAGCGAGTGCTACGCGAACAGCCTGTCGGATGCTCAGCCATGCGGCAACGCGGCCACTGAAGGGATTCCGCTCCATGACACCGCCGACCATGTCCCGGCGCCTCGACGCCGTGGACCCGACGCCCTCGGCGTCGGCGGCAGATGCGTCGATCCCACGGTTCTCCACCAGTGGCCGGAACTCCTGGCAGACGCGGCTGGGCCGACTGGCCTCCCTCTGGTCACGGGACGTCACTCCACTTCGCCCGCTCGGCGTGCCCATGGGCTGCCCGACGCACTGGGACGCCTCCTGGCCCCTCGCCACCGAGTCCGCCTCGGTGCGCAAGGCGCGGCGTCTCGCCGCCGCACAGCTCGCCCGCTGGGATCTCGAGGGCCTGACGGACACGACGCAGCTGCTCGTCAGCGAACTGGTCACCAACGCACTGCGCCATGCACGCGGCCCCGTCCGGTTCAACATGTGCGTACGCGACGACGCGCTGCGCTGCGAAGTCGAGGACGTCGCCCCCGCCGAGCCGCTGCGACGGGAGGCCGGAGAGGACGCGGAGGGCGGCCGCGGGCTTCAGCTGCTGGAACTGCTCGCCGATGGCTGGGGGAGCTGCCGGACCGCCACGGGTAAGACCACATGGTTCACCCTGCGCCTCACCGCGCCGGAGGACGGCGTCTGACGCCGTAGCCGTCAGGTACGGTACCCGCCTCCTGCCGCAAGTCCTCATCGGTCGGAGGGTGCAGGTCCCCGCGCGCATCGAGTCGGTAGAGCAGCACCAGAGCCGGTCCGACCAGCAGCACGGCGACGACCGTCACGAGGAGCAGCCACCGCAGCGTCGTCCGGGCACCCGCCCGCCGCCACCGTCAGCGAGGTGGGCACCAGATGGTGGGGCAGCGGTCGACCAGGGTCACCGCGACAGGCGAGTTGCGGAAGACCCGCGCGGCGAACAGTCCCGCGAAACCGCCACCGATGATCACCACCCGCCGGGGCTTCACATGGTCCTGCATGGTGAGCTCCTGCCGGTCTTCATGAACTCCCCCTTCAGGCCTGGCTCCCGGAACCGCAGTGCGGTGTCAGCCGCCTGTCTCGAATCCGGGGAAGAGCGTCATCCCGCCATCCACATAGAGCGTCGTTCCGACGACGTAGTCGAGCAGATCGGACGCCATCACCACGACGGCAGAGGCAATGTCCTCGGGATCGCCGACACGGCCGTAGGGAATCAGTTTCTTGAGATCGGCCTCGGCGGATTGCGTCTCCCATGCGCTGCGGTTGATCGGGGTTCTGATGGCCCCGGGTGCGACGGCGTTCACCCTGATCCGCTTCGGCGCGAGCTCCTGGGCCAGCGTCGCCATCATCATCTGCACCCCGCCTTTCGACGAGGCGTAGTTCACATGCCCGGCCCAGGGGATGATCTGGTGGACCGAACTCACGCAGATGATCTTCCCGGCGGCCCGGGACACCTCCGGTACTACACCGCGCCGCAGGAATTCCTTGACGGCCTCCCGGGCGCAGAGGAACTGGCCGGTGAGATTGACGTCCAGCACCTTGCGCCAGTAGTCGAGCGACATCTCGGTGACGGGGGCGTCGCGCTGGAGGCCCGCGTTCGCGACCAGGATGTCGATCGTGCCGAACTCCTCGACCATGGTGGCGATCATGCCGGTGACCTGGTCCTCCTGGGACACATCGGCCTCGTGCGCGTAGGCCCGTACGCCCGATCTCTCGATCTCCTTGACGACCTTTTCCGCAGCCGCGCGGTCGGCGATGTAATTGACGACCACATCGGCGCCGGCCCGGCCGAGGCCGATCGCGGTCGCTTTGCCGATGCCGGAGTTGGCGCCGGTCACCAGTGCCTTCTGGCCCTGGAGCAGAGGTACGGAAACGGCCTGATGGGCTTCGTGCGCGCGGGTGTTCACTGATATCTCCTCACCGGCGGGAACAAGAGATGCCCCGGATACCCCCGGTGAAGAAAACATCACCGTGTGCGGGCCATACGGGCCACCGCACCCCATTCGCCCGCTGGAGGGAGATATCTCAAACCAACGGCCTAACCTCGGCGGCGCGTCGGCGCATACGGCTCCTCCGGCCTCCCGCAGGCCGGAATGTCCGGTCAACCGGGCCGGCCGCCGGACTGCCGGAGCAATCCGAGTTCGAGAGCGCGGCGGACCGCCTCGCCCCGGCGGGAGGCGGACAGTTTGCGGTAGATGCTCTGCAGATGCGTCTTGACGGTGTTGGCGGAGAGGCAGAGTTCCGCGGCGATCTCCCGCGTCGACATCATCCGGGCGGCATGGGCCAGCACTTCGTGCTCGCGGTCCGTGAGCGGTTCGAGCAGAACGGGGGCCGGGCGGGCGGCGGACCGTGCGAACGCGATGCGCTGCTCGAGCCATGGCCAGGAAACGCCCTGCCGGCCGGCGCTACGGGCCCGCTCCTCCGCTGCGGCTTCGACGATGGCGAGGGCACCCCGTGCATTCCCCTCGGCCAGCTCCAGCCGGGAGCGGACGACGGCGCTCTCGGTGCCGACGACCGGATCCAGCAGCGCCCCGGCGAAGCCGGTGGCCGTACGCAGGTGGTGCCGGGCGGACGGGAGATCGTGGCGGTCCGCGGCGGCGGAGGCCAGAGCCAGATGGGCGGTCCCCGGCGGGCGGGCGGACGGCGAACCGCCGTCCACGGCAGCCCCGATGGCCTGCCGGGCATGCTCCTCACCCGCCTCAAGCGAGCCGCGGACACACTCGATCAGGGCGATCCTGCCGAGCGACTCGATGCGCAGGGTTCCGGTCACCGGAGCGGCGCAGGCCTCCAGGACTTCCCGGAACGTGCGCTCCGCGCCCGCGAGGTCCCCGGCGCGCCATCGCGCCGAAGCCAGGCCGTACAGCAGCAGGGCCCGTATCTCCGGGTGCGCCTCCCTGCGCCTCCCGGGCAGCTGCTCCAGGAGATCCCTGATGTCGCGTACGGAGTTCTCGGCGTCCTCGCGGACTGCATCGGCGGAATCCTCGCGTCCGCCGGCCAGAAGGCCGATCAGGGCAAGACTCAGCTGCGCGGCCGGCCGGTCCCCGTTCCCCGGGGCGGGCGTCGCGCACCGTACCCGTTCCAGATGGGCCAGACAGCTGCCGGTGTCCTCCCGGGCGAGGGCGCACGCCGCGGCGACGAGGGCGGGGCCGGGGGCGCCGTCCCGCCGGTCCGCGGGCAGGCGGGAGAGCGTGTCCACCAGAGGGCCGGACTCCGGTCCCGTGAGCAGGCGGCCGATCGCGAGATCGTCGATGACGAGATCGGCGGCGAACTCCCCGTCCCCGGCGGCGACCGCGTGGGGCAGCGCTTCGCCGAGCCGTTCGGCGTCGGCGAACCACCGCGCCGCCCGCCGGTGCAGCTCCGGCTCCAGCGCGGCTTCGCGGAAACGCAGACGGGTCCGGAGCAGCTCCGCGAACTGCGGGTGGTAGCGGTACCACCGCGAGCCGCCGGCCCGCTCGACGAACGCATTCGCCCTCGCCAGCGCGGGCAGGGTCCGGGCCCCGTCGTCCCTGCCGGTCATCGCGTCGGCGAGCTCCGGGTGCACCCGGTCCAGGACGCTGGTGCGCAGCAGAAAGTCCTGCACGTCCGCGGGCTGCGGCTCGAGGACCTCCGCGAGGAGGAAATCGCCCACGGCGTCCTCGTCCGGGAGGGAACCACGCGGACCGTGCGGACTGTGCGGACCGCACGGGTCGTCAGCCCGCCGCGCGGCCAGGGCGCACAGCCCGAGCCCCGCGGCCCAACCCTCCGTACGCACCGAGAGCGCCGCCACGGTCTCGGTGGACGGCGCCAGGCCGTGGCGGCGCAGCAGCAGCGCGGTCTCCTCCGCTGTGAAGGCCAGGTCCGCGCCGCGGATCTCCGGGAGCCGGCCCGCAGCGCGGTAGCGGTGCAGCGGGAGCAGGGGTTCGAGCCGGCCGGTCAGCAGCAGTCGCAGCTGGGGGCACGCGTGACTCACCACGAACTGCAGTCCGGCCGCCACCTCGCGGGAGCGCACCCGGTCGAAGCCGTCGAGCACCAGAAGCACCGGCCTGGGCAGACGCGCCATGGCGGCCGCGAGCCGGGTCAGCATCGACCGGTCCACGTGATCGGCGCTGGAGGGGGTGCCGATCCCCTCCCCCAGGGGGACGCCGTGGTGCCGGAACGCCTCCAGGACGTAGGCCCAGAACACACCGGGTGCGTCGTTGTCCGGTTCCGTGGTCAGCCACACCACCGCGCCGCGCCGCTTCCGCTCGGCGGCCCAGGAAGCGGCCAGCACCGTCTTTCCGGCGCCCGCGGGACCGCTGACGAGGGTCACCGGCCCTCCCCAGCCCGCGTCGAGCCGGGTCAGCAGCCGGGGGCGCCGCACGAAGGCCGGTGGCAGCGCGGGGATGGTGAATCGCGCGCCGAGCAGCGGGTCGCCCGCCGGCGTACGGTGCCGGTGCCAGTGCCGGTCCGCCGTCCCGCGCGGGGGAACGGCGAGTCGTGTACGTACCGCGCGCCCGGTGTTCGTCCCAACCGGTGCCGGGGGTCTGCCGAGACGCATGATGACCACCGTGAGCGCACTCCGGGTCTCCGGTCCCGCCGGCCGGCCGCCGGCCCCGCGACATCCGGGCCGCCACCGCCCTACTGGACCGGTGCGCTCCCTCACATGGGCTGAGACACCATCAAACCGGCTCGAACGGGTGATCGCCACTCGGGGCGCCCTGACCTCCCGGTACTCCGTGGCCTCTCCGGCCCCTCTTGGCTTCCTTTGGACTCTCTGGCTGGCCTCCCTGGCCTCATCCCAGGCGTTCGGCGATATGGTCGCCGACCCGCAGGGCATTGGCCATGGCGGTCAGCGAGGGATTCACCGCTCCGATGCTCGGGAAGAAGGCGGTGTCCACCACGTAGAGGTTGTCCACGTCGTGGGCCTTGCAGTTCAGGTCGAGAGCCGAGCTGCGGGGATCGGCGCCGAAGCGTACGGTGCCCGCCTGATGCGCGGTCGCCCCGATCGGCATGCCCTTGTGCAGATAGATGCTGTGCGGCAACAGACTCCGCTCGTGCATGCCGAGATGACCGAGCATCTTCTCCAGCTGGTGCTGGAGCCGTTCGACTCCCGCGGTGTTGTTGTTCTCGTCGAGCACCAGGTGGACGCCGCCGTCTCCGTCCACCGTGACCCGGTTCCCGGGCAGCGGGAGGTCCTCTCCGCACAGCCAGAAGTCGACGGCGTGGTGCGCGAGCACCTCGAACGGCATGTCCGGTGAGAGGACGCCGGCCCAGCGCGGCGCCTCAGCGTGGATCTGCGCGGCGTCGGACTTGCCCAGCATCTGGATGCCGCCCAGCGGGTAGTCCCAGTCCTCCGAGCCCAGGTACCAGTCGTTCATCGCGAGCGTCTTCTGGAACTGGGTGTCGTTGGGCTCCTTCGACACCGCCATGAGCGCCAGGTTGTTGTGCCGCATGTAGTGCCGGCCCACCACGTCCGAGCGGTTGGCCAGGCCGTTCGGATGCCGTGCGTTCGCCGAACGCAGCAGCAGGACGGCGGAGTTCACCGCACCGCACGCCACCACCACGATGTCGGCGCTGAAGTCGACCGTCGTCTCCTCCTCCGCCAGGGCCGTGACGACCTTGGTGACGCGGCGTCCGGCCGGGTCGGTCTCCAGCCGCAGTACGTGGGCGCCGGTGATCAGGCGGACGTTGTCGTGTTCCAGGGCCGGATCGACGCAGATCACCTGCGCGTCGGACTTGCCGTTGACCAGGCAGGGAAAGCCGTCGACCCGGTTGCAGCGGATGCACACACTGGTCCGCTCGGCGAGACCTTGCCCGTCCTGGGTGAGGTTGACCCCGATGGGCAGGTGGAAGGGGTGCAGACCGCGCTTCTCCAGGTCGTCGCTGAGCTGCTGGATCCGCGGCTCATGCTCGACGGGGGGATACGCGTACTGCCCGCCGGCCGGCCCTTCGGTGGGGTCCTCGCCATGGCGCCCGTGCACCAGATAGAGCCGCTCGGCCTGCGTGTAGTACGGCTCGAGGTCCTCGTACCGGATGGGCCACGCCGGGGAGAGACCGTCCTGGTGCCGCAGCTCGCCGAAGTCCTCCGGGCGCAGCCGGAACAGCGCGGCGCCGTAGAACTTGGTGTTGCCGCCGACGTAGTAGTTGGTCTCCGGGGGGAAGGTACGGCCGTGCCTGTCGTACCAGAGCTCGGGGGCACGGTACTTGGCGTTCACGAAGACGGCGGTGGACTCCCAGTTGTCGCGCTCGCGGGGAAGGTAGCCGCCGCGCTCGAGCAGCAGAATCCGCTTCCCGGAGGCGGCCAGCCGGTGGGCAAGGGTGCCGCCGCCCGCGCCGGTGCCGATGATGACGACGTCGTAGTGCCGGTCCTCTGCCACGTGATCCCCTTGCGTCCGTACGGTGCCGGGGTGGGGGCCTGCGCGCCGCAGGCGGGCCATGATCGGCCCCAGCTCTCACCGTCCCCCGGCCCCGGGCGGAGCGCATCACCCGAAACGGGTGAGCGGTGCGGGCCCGGCGGACATCACAGGACCGCGATCGGATTGACGGGCGAGCCCGTGGCCCCAGGCAGCCGCAGCGGGGCGATCACGCAGAGGAAGGACCAGTGGTCGTCCTGCTCGCAGAGCGGTACGAGGTCCTCGAACTGCAGATAGTCCAGCAGATGCAGGCCCATGGCGTGGATGCCGATCACGTGCACGGGGAAGCCGACCCCCGAAGCCTCGCTGGGGGCGGTGTCGTTGTTGCCGTCGCTGCCCAGAACCGCGACCTGCCGCTCGGCCAGGAAGCGGAGCGCGGCGGGGTGCAGTCCGGCCCGGGACTCGGCGGCGTCCCACGGCCCGACCTCGTTCCGGCGAAGCCGGTGTCCGACCCGTACGAACAGCAGGTCCCCCGGGCCGACGCGGACACGCTGGGCCTTCTCCGCCGCGGCCAGCTCCGCGGCCGTGACATGGTCCCCGGGCTCCAGCCAGCGCACACCGCGCAGCCGCGGGATGTCCAGCAGAACGCCGCGCCCGACGATTCCGTCGTGGGCCACCTCGATGGACAGCTGGGACGCTCCGCTCTCCGTGACCGTGCTCGCGGGGACGCCGTTGTAGAGCGAGCCGTCGTAGACGACATGGCACAGCGCGTCGACATGGCTGTCGGCGTCGCCGTGGACGTTCATCGCGAAGCGGTCCAGGGCGAAGTGCAGCCCCGTCGCGCTCGCGTGGCTCTCGGCCGGGCTCGTCATCCGGTGGTCGCACGGCTCGGGGTCGTCCGGCGTCGTCGCGGTCTCCACGGGCGCGGCGAGCGACACCGTACGCCCCGAACGGATCTCACCGGCCGCCGCCAGCACCCGCGCGGGCGTGATGGTGTTCAGGGCGCCGCGCCGGTCGGCCGCGCTCCGCCGGGTCTCGCTCCGCAGCCGCTCGTAGAGCGCACGGAACTCGGCCGCGCTCAGGGGTGCCGCGGCACCCCTCCCCGTCGGCATGGCCATGGCGTCATCACCGCGCGGAGCGGAGCGTATCGGGGTCCGCTCCGGCCGCGATGGGCCGCGACGGGGCGGCCGCCCGAGGCGCGTTCTGCTGGGCCCGGGTCAGCGCCGCGTCGAGCGTGATGGCCGCGTCGATGAGACCGAGGTGGGTGAACGCCTGCGGGAAGTTGCCGAGCTGCTCGCCGGTGATGGCGACCTCCTCGGAGAACATGCCGAGGTGGTTGGCGTAGGTCAGCATCTTCTCGAAGGCGAGCCGTGCCTGGTCGAGGCGGCCGGCCCGGGCGAGGGCGTCGACGTAGCTGAAGGTGCAGAGCGAGAACGTGCCTTCGGAGCCGCGCAGACCGTCTGGTGAGGCCGACGGGTTGTACCGGTACACCAGGCTGTCGGACACCAGCTCCTGGTCCATCGCCGCGAGAGTGGAGGTCCACATCGGGTCGTGCGGCGCGATGAAGCCCACGGTGGACATCCGCAGCAGGGCCGAGTCCAGGACGTCACTGCCGTAGTGCTGTACGAAGGCCTGCCGTTCGCGGTTCCAGCCGTGGCTCATGACCTGGTTGTAGATCCGGTCGCGCTCGGTGATCCAGCGGTTCAGCGCCGCGGGGCGGCCGCGTTCGGCGGCGAGGCGCACGGCACGGTCGAGCGCCACCCACGACATGAGACGGCCGTAGGTGAAGTCCTGTCTGCCTCCGCGGGTCTCCCAGATCCCGTCATCCGGCTGGTCCCAGTGCTCGGTGAGCCAGTCGACGATGGTGCTGAGCGAGGTCCATCCCTGGTGGTCCAGCTGGATGCCCCGCTGGTCGGCGAAGTACATGCTGTCCAACGCCTCGCCGTAGATGTCGAGTTGGAGCTGTTCCGCGGCGCCGTTGCCGATCCGCACCGGGCGGGAGCCGCGGTAGCCCTCCCAATGGTCGAGCACCTCCTCGGTCAGGTCGGAGGAACCGTCGACCCGGTACATCACGCTCAGCGGGCCGGCCGTGCCACCGGCCTGCTCCCGTACGCGGTCGCGCAGCCATCCGATGAAAGCGGCCGCCTCCTCGGTGAATCCCAGCCCGAGCAGCGCGTAGACGGAGAAGGAGGCGTCACGGATCCAGGTGTAGCGGTAGTCCCAGTTCCGTTCGCCGCCGAGCTGTTCGGGCAGCCCGGCCGTGGGGGCTGCCACCATCGCTCCGCTCGGGGCGTAGGTCATCAGCTTCAACGTGACCGCCGAGCGCTCGACGGCCTCCCGCCATCTGCCGATGTACTGCGAGCGGCTCAGCCAGGAGCGCCAGTACAGGACGGTGTCGTCGAACAGCTGCTGGAACTCGGCGGGGCGGATCTCCCGCGGCGGGCCGTCGGCGAAGGACTCCAGCACGATCCCGCGCTGCTGGCCCGCCTCGAGGGGCAGCCAGATGGCGATGTCGCCACCGCTCTCGCCGTCGATGGTGCGCACGCGCGCGGGCCGTGCGTCATCCGGCTCGCGCACGCTGTGGACGCTGAGCTCCATCCCGTCACTGACGAAGACCGCACCGTTCTCGGTCCCCTTGAGTTCATGCGGCTTGCGGCCGTAGTCGAACCGCGGCGCGATCTCCACGTTGAACTCCATCCGGCCCCGCACACAGCGCAGCATGCGTACGAGCCGGTGGTTCCGGGTAGCGGCGAGCCCGGTCGACACGGGCATGAAGTCGACCACCTCGCCCGCGCCCTCCTCGGTCATGAAGCGCGTGATGAGGATGGCGGTGTTCGGGTGGTACAGCTGCTTGACAGCGTAGGCGCCGTCCTCCGGGCACACCCGGAAGTACCCGCCGCGCTCGTGGTCGAGCAGGGAGCCGAAGATGCTCGGCGCATCGAACCTGGGGCAGCAGAACCAGTCGATGGTCCCGTCGGTGGCCACCAGCGCGGCTGTCTGGAGGTCCCCGATCAGGCCGTGGTCCGCGATCAGTGGGTAGTCGCTCATGGTGGCCCCTTCCCGCCAAGCCACGCGGCCCCGGAGCGGACACGGAGGGGCCGGGACCGTCCCAGCCTCGCAAGGCGCCCGCCATGGGGCATCACCCGTTCCGGGTGATTGCGGATCCGAGGGGGTCCGAGCGGATGCGAGCGGCAGCGGCTACGGACCGGGCTCAGCGGCTGCCGCCGGGGCCGAGCGGCTTCCCCGTACGGTCTCTGGGCCCCGGTCGCCCCGGCCCCTCGTACGCCGGAAGTCGGCGCTTCCGGAAAGGAGTGCGGGCCCGCGAAGATCCGGAGGGTGTCCGGATCTTCGCGGGCCCGTGAGAATCCGCTGGGCGGGCTCTACGCGGCGCGCCTGCGGCGGGCCGCGGACTTCTCCGCCGACGTGGCCCGGCCGGAGGCGGCCGACGCCGCCCGGCGGGCCTGGGCCGGACGGCTGCGGCGGCTCCGCTGCGGTGCCGCGGTGCGCGGGCGGGGGCTCTCGGCGGCGGGCACGGAGACGGTGACCGGCTTGCCGGACGGTACGCGGGCCCCGGTGATACGGGTGAGCTCGGCGTCGCCGGGACGGACCCGGGTGGTGTTCGGGCTGATGCCCGCGACCGCTATCAGCCGCTCCATGTCCCGCCTCTGGTCGGGCAGGACGAGTGTGACGACGCTGCCGGACTCGCCCGCGCGGGCCGTACGGCCGCCGCGGTGCAGATAGTCCTTGTGGTCGGCGGGCGGGTCGACGTTGACGACCAGGTCCAGGTCGTCCACATGGATGCCGCGGGCCGCGACGTTGGTGGCCACCAGAGCCGTCACCTGACCGCTCTTGAACTGCTCCAGGGTGCGGTTGCGCTGGGACTGGGACCTGCCGCCGTGCAGCGCGGCCGCCCGTACGCCACCGGCGAGCAGGTTCTTGGTCAGCCGGTCCACCGCGCGCTTGGTGTCCAGGAACATGATCAGCCGGCCGTCGCGGGCGGCGATGTGGTGGGCGGTGGTGAACTTGTCCACCGCCGTCACGTGCAGCACATGGTGTTCCATCGTGGTGACCGCACCCGCGGAGGGATCCACCGAGTGGACCACCGGGTCGTTCAGGAACTGGCGCACCAGCTTGTCGACGTTACGGTCCAGCGTGGCGGAGAACAGCATCCGCTGCCCGCCCTCGTGAACCTGCTTGAGCAGGGCGGTGACCTGCGGCAGGAACCCCATGTCCGCCATCTGGTCGGCCTCGTCCAGCACGGTGATCGTCACCTGGTCCAGGCTGCAGTCGCGGCGCTCGATGAGGTCCTTGAGGCGCCCCGGGGTCGCGATGACCACCTCGGCACCGCCGCGCAGAGCACCGGCCTGCCGGCCTATCGACATGCCCCCGACCACCGTGGCCAGCCGCAGACGCAGCGAGTGGGCGTAGGGCGTGAGGGCGTCCGTGACCTGCTGGGCGAGTTCCCGGGTGGGTACCAGGACCAGCGCCAGCGGCTTCCGCGGCTCGGCGCGCCGCCCCGCTGTACGGGCGAGCAGCGCCAGACCGAAGGCGAGGGTCTTGCCGGAGCCGGTACGCCCGCGGCCCAGGACGTCCCGGCCCGCGAGGGAATTCGGCAGGGTGGCCGCCTGGATCGGGAACGGCTCGGTCACGTTCTGCCCCGCGAGGGTCTCCAGCAGGGGCGCCGGCATGTCCAGCTCGGAGAAGGACGCGACGGCGGGCAGCGCGGGGGTGGTGCTCACCGGAAGTGCGAATTCGCCCTGGGGGGCGGGGGCCCTGCGGTTACGGTTCTGTGCGCCGGGCTGGGAGCGTCCGCGGGCGCCGCTGGGGCGCGAGGAACGGTTGTGGGACGGTCGCGGCGTGCGATTCATGAAAAGGGAAGGCCTTCCTCGGGGCGGCGCGTGCCGGGGAAGACTCCGCGTGCCTGAGGCCGGGCAGAGAATCGCAAGAACGAGCCGGTGAAGTGCGGGTGGCACAGGCCAGGGCCCGCACCTCGAAGGTGCGGGCCCCAGCTCTGTGACGCGTCTCGGGTGTTAGGCCGGGACGATGTTCTCCGCCTGCGGGCCCTTCTGGCCCTGCGTGACGTCGAAGGAAACCTTCTGGCCCTCCTGCAGCTCACGGAAGCCCTGGGTGGCGATGTTCGAGTAGTGGGCGAAGACGTCGGCGCCGCCGCCGTCCTGCTCAATGAAGCCAAAACCCTTTTCCGAGTTGAACCACTTCACGGTGCCAGTAGCCATGTCATATCTCCTTCTAAGTGGGGCAGTGCCGGAAATTCGCACCTTACGAATTCCTCGTCGCCGCATTGACCCCATCCGGAGAGACCGGCAAAAACAAAAAGAGCGCCTTCGGGCCGCAACCCATCCGGCGCGCATAGAGTTCATGGGTACCAAAACTGCAACGCGAACACGCTAGCACGTATCCAGGCTGGACGCGCGTTCTGCCTCCGGCTCTCCGGCCCTGTGCCCTGGGATGTCCCACACCCGGCCCGCTGCCCGTCACCGGAACGGTCCCTTCAAGAGGTGCGCCCCCATGCCCCCGGCCGCACGCTGGAGGCATGAGCGACAGCCCCGGCGAGAACGCGCAGCCGCCGGTCGTCGTCTGGGCTGTCAGCCCCGGCGACCCGCCGTTCCGCATGGTTCAGGTCCACGGGAACATCGTCGGGACCGCCCGGAACATGGCGGATGTGATCGTGCTGGCCCGCCGCGCGGGGGTGAAGAACGTCGACCTCGAGGATCCGGCGGTCGTGCGGTGGGTGAAGGGCGGCATGTACACCTGGGATTTCTAGGGATCCGAGAGTGCCGTCCGCCGCCCCGGGACGTCGCGCCGGTGGGCCCGGCGCCGGTGCCGGGGCGGCCGGGCACGGTGTCGGGCCGCCCCAGCGCCGGTGGCAGGCCGTCCTGGCTAGCTCCGGGCGCGGCGTATGGCGCGGGTGAGGACCGGCGGGAGGACGTCCGCCGCCAGCCGGCGGGCACGCGAGGATCGCTGCGCGGGGCGCGCCGGAGGGGTGGCGGCCCGCGGGGCGGAGGCCGGGGCCTCCTCGTGCGCGAAACGGGACTCGGGGGCCGGCGGGGGCTTGGGGCGGCCGGAGAAGCGCAGGACGCGCTGCCCGGCGATCTCCTGCACGCTCAGATTCATGCCCTCGCGCCACTCCGTGTCGGCGAGCAGCTCCTCCTGCAGCGGCAGGGGGTCGTCCCAGGTGCCGTAGAGCTTCTGGGTGCTGAGGCAGACGGGCCGCAGCCCGCGGTTGAACACCGCCTCCCAGGTGGCGGCAGCGACGCCCGGCGTGTGTTCGGAGCGGAAGTCGTCGAGCACGACCACACCGCCCGGCAGCAGCGCCTCCCGGGCCGTCGCGATGTCGTCCACCACGTGCTCGTACAGATGCGAGGCGTCGATGTGCACGAAGCGGCAGGTGTCCGGGGCGACGTGCCCGGGGACCTCGCTGGTGGGGCCGTGTATGACGGCCGGCAGCTCGTCGTGGAAGGCCAGGTAGTTCTGCTCGAAGGCCACGCGGGTGAGGGTGGAGTACGACTTCAGCGTCTCCGCGGCGTTCTCGCCGTCCGGCGCCGGGCCGTCGAAGAGGTCGCAGACCGTGAAGCGGTCGCCCGGCCGCTGGAAAGTGCCGGTGAAGATGGCGCTCTTGCCCATGTAGACGCCCATTTCCAGTAGGTCTCCTCGCTCCTGGAGGCGCTCCTGGCGGGAAAGGAACCGGGCGAAAAGGACCTGGTCAAGGCTGGGAAACCAGCCCTTGACATCATTCAGCCGACGGGGTCGCTGTTCTGCGGGAACCAGGGTCGAGGTCATGATTGCGTCCTCGGTACGGAGTGGGAACAGGCGGAAACGGCCGCCACACTATGGGCCGAAAAGCGTCTCCCGGCAGTACCCGCTGTGTGGTTTATGTGCCGGTGCTGGTCGGAGCGCCGGGCACGGGAAAAGCTTCATTCGCCGGTCGGCTGCCGTTCACCGCACAGGGGCCGGAGCTTGGCGCAACTGCGTCCGGCCGCGTTTCGCGCGCCGGGCGGACCGGGAGAGAGACCAGCAAAGCAAGCGAAATCCAGACGTAGGCGTTGGCGCCGACGAAGGCGGCCGGACCGGTCGAGTTCCACCTCCACAGCCAGACCAAACTGCTGCACAGCACGACGTACAGGGTCACGGTGCCCACCAGCAGACCGCGGTGGCCACGGCGCAGAGCGGTATCGCCGAGCACGGCGAGCGCGGGGATCAGCCAGACCAGATGGTGCACCCAGGTAATGGGACTCACCAGGCAGGCCGCAAGGCCGGTCAGCGCGAAGCCGGACCAGTCGTCGCCCTCGGCGGCGGCCCGGCGGGCCCGGTACGCCCAGACGGCCAGCACCACGAGCACGCACACCAGCCACGCGGTACGGCTGGGCGCGGCCGGCTCGAGGCGGGCCAGCACGCCCTGCACCGACTGGTTGGACACATACGCGAGGGAGCCGATCCGGTCCGTGTCCCACAGGGCCTCGGTCCAGAAGGCCCTCGAGGCGCCCGGTGCGCCCAGCGCCCCGAGGAGCGTCGCGGCCACGGCCGTGCCCGATGCGAGAGCGGCCTGCCGCCAGCGCCGGGTGACCAGCAGATAGCCGATGAAGATCGCGGGGGTGAGCTTGATCGCGGTGGCCAGGCCGATACCGGCCCCCGCGTACCGGCCGCGTCCGGTGGACAGCAGCCGGGCGTCGGCGAAGACGAGCGCCACCAGCACCAGATTGACCTGGCCGAAGCTGAAGGTGTCCCGCACCGGCTCCAGCAGCGCGAACAGACAGCCCGCCAGCGCGAAGGCGAACCAGCGGCTCCAGCCCTGACGGCTGATGACCGGACCGGCCAGCCAGTGCAGCAGCGCGGCCGCGGCGGCGACGCTGAGCCCGATGCTGATCAGCACTGCCGCCGGCCAGCTCACCAGGGCCATCGGCAGCATGCTCACCGCGGCGAACGGCGGGTAGGTGAACCCGTAGTGCGTCCCGGGGCGCAGATAGTCGTAGATCTGGCCGCCGTCGTTGATCCAGTAGTTGACGGTGCCGTAGTAGACGCCGACGTCGAACCAGTCGCGGTGCAGGGGGACCGTGACGAGGAAGACCGCCGTCGCCGCCGTCAGGCCGATGACCAGCAGCACCCTGGACGAGGAGCTCGCACGCCCGGTCACCGCGCCGCCTGCGTCCGGGGGGCGAAGACGGGTCCTGGCGCCAGGAACATCCACCACAGCGCGAGCAGCGCGAGTGCGCCGCCCGACACGGCGAGTGTCAGCTGAAGCCCGTCCGGCGCGAACCCGCTGGGCAGTACGGCCAGGGCGAGGACGCCGCTCGCTGCCGCCGCCCAGTGCCGGATGCGCCCGTCCGGGGCGGCCGCCGCGATCAGGAACAGCCCCCACAGCGCGTACCAGGGGCGGAACGCCGGGCCCAGCACGAACACGGCCACCAGACTCAGCCCCAACGCGTAGACGGTGCCCAGGCGTTCGTGGCGCCGCCAGAGGACCGCCACGGTCACGGCGACGGCCGCCAGGCCCAGCCGCCGCCACGTCGGTACGGCGAATTCGCCGAGCCCGCTGCCGGCGGCGTCCAGCAGCGCGCCGCTGAGCCGGCCGAGCCCGCTGGTCAACGACCAGTTGTGCGGCGAAACGGGTGTGCTCAGCGCCCCAATCCAGCCGTAGCCGGTGCCGGTCGCGGCGGTCACGGCCACGGTCGTGACCAGCGCGACGGCCAGGGTGAGCAGCGCCGCACGCACCATCCGCGTACGCCCGCCGAACCGCCCGGCCCAGACCACGGCGACGGCCAGCAGGCCCAGCGCGGCAGGCGCCTTGACCAGTGCGGCGAGCGCGACGAGCAGCGCGGCCGGCGCGGGCCGGCCGCGCGACGCGGCCACCAGACCCGCGCCCAGCAGCCCGAGCATCAGCGCGTCGTTGTGCGCGCCGGCGATCAGATGCAGCAGCACCAAGGGGTTGAGCGCACCGAGCCAGAGCGCGGCGGACGGCTCGACGCCGCAGCGCCGGGCGAGCGCGGGCAGGACGGCGACCATCAGGCCGACCCCGAGCAGCGCCACCAGACGCATGCCCAATATCCCGGCGGGCACCTCGAAGCGGGTGAGGCCGGCGGCGGCCGCGGCCGCGGAGAGGAACACCGGGCCGTACGGAGTCGGGGTGTGCTGCCAGACGGCGGGCACCTCGGTCGCGAGCGGCCCGCCCAGCTGTTCGGGCCCGTGCGCGTACACATCGATCTGTGCCTCGACCATGGCTCCCTGAGCCAGATAGCTGTACACATCGCGGCTGAACAGCGGCGGGCTCAGCAGCAGTGGCGCCGCCCACGTGGCCAGGGTCGTCAGCAGCGCCCGGGTCCCCGGAGGCCGCGGCCCCCGCACCGCCCGCCCCAGCCACCACCAGGCCGCGACCAGCAGGACCAGCCCGAAGTACGCGCAGACCAGGCCGAGCGCGGCCCGCCCGGACGACGGAACGAGCACTTCCGTCACCGGCAGCGCTCCCGCGGTCAGCCCGCCGGCGACGAGCGCGACGGATCCCGCGAGCCCCAGCATCCGGCAGCGGTTCGGATCCACGACAGCGTCCAGTGCCAGCACCCTGGGAGGCTGGCAGCCGGGGGTGGCCGGAAAGCGACGGCATCCTCACGGACGGGTGGCAGCTGTGCAGCGACCGCCTTACGGGAACGGCACGCAGCCCCCCATATCCGATATGCCGGGCGGAGCGGCCCAGGGTTACGGTCGAGGAGGGGGCCATCGACGTGAACAACGAACCCCCGGGGGAAAGGGCGGCACGTGCCATGGCTGCAGGCATCTTCGGCAATACGGAAGCGCTGGAAGATTTGCGCGACGGCTTCGTGGGCAGCCTGGTCACCCCCGATGACCCGTCCTACGACGAAGCACGCTCGGTCTTCAACGGGATGATCGACCGGCGGCCCGCGGTGATCGCCCAGTGCGCGTCCCCGGAGGATGTCGCCAAGGCCATCCTCTTCGGCCGTCATCTCGACCTGCAGATCGCTGTGCGGGGCGGCGGTCACAGCGTCTCGGGCATGTCCCTGAACGACGGCGGCATCGTCATCGACCTGCGGCGGATGAACGCGGTGACCGTCGATCCCGAGGCCCGTACGGCGCGGGTCGCCGGCGGCGCCACGATGAGCGATCTCGACCGGGCCGGCGAGCCGCACGGGCTGGCGACGACGGGCGGCCGGGTGTCCACCACGGGCGTGGGCGGCTTCACGCTGGGCGGTGGAACGGGCTGGCTGGACCGGAAGTTCGGGCTGTCCTGCGACAACCTGCTCTCCGTCGATCTCGTGGCCGCGGACGGCAGCGCCGTACGGGCGAGCGAGGACGAGAACCCCGAGCTGTTCTGGGCCCTCCACGGGGGCGGCGGCAACTTCGGTGTGGCGACGTCGTTCTCCTTCCGGCTGTATCCGCTCCCCGTGGTCACCGCGATGATGCTGCTGTGGAGGCCGGAGGCGGGGCCCGATGTGGCACGCGCCTACCGCGACTTCATGGCGTCCGCCCCGGACGAGGTCGGCGGCGGGCTCATCTACCTCACCGGCCCGCCCGAGGAGTTCGTCCCCGAACATCTGGTGGGACAACTGACGTTGGCAGTGCTCGTCGCCTACGCGGGCGACGAGCCGGCGGCGCGTACGGTGGCCGGGCCCCTGCTGGGCCTCGGCCATGACGCCGAAATGATCGCCGAGCTGCCGTACGCCGAGTTCCAGTGCATGCTGGACGACCCTCCCGGCTGCCGTAACTACTGGTCGGCGGAGCATCTCGACGCCTTCCCCGACCAGGCCGTGGACCTCTTCTGCGCGCGGGCGGGCGACATGATCGTGCCCTCGCCCTCCCAGCATGTGCTGTTCCCCCAGGGCGGCTTGACGGCGCGAGTCGGCGCGGACTACCCCGTCCCGTGGCGCCAGGCGTCGTGGGTGGCGCACCCGTTCGGCCTGTGGGAGGACGCCGCCGACGACGAGCGCGGGAGGCGGTGGGCGCACAACGTCCGTGCCGATCTCCAGCCCTGGTCCAGCGGCGCCGTCTACCTCAACTTCATCGGGGACGAGGGCCAGGAGCGGCTCGTCGCCGGGTTCGGCCCGGAGAACTACCGGCGGCTCGCGGCGGTCAAGGGCCGGTACGACCCGGAGAACGTCTTCCGGCTCAACCACAACATCAAGCCCGCTGCGTAGCCGCGTACCGCGGTGCCGCGTGGGCCCCTGCCTCTCAGGACTCGCAGGACGCTCAGGACTGAGCGGCAGGGGGCGGATCAGGCGGATCGCCGTCCTCGCGCGACCCGGACCCGGGCTCCGCTGCCGTGCCTGTGGCGGTGCCGGACCCTGATGTCGACGTGGACGATGTCGATGTGGACGTGCCCGCTGCGGCGACCGGAGCGGGAGCGCCCGGCGTATCGCCCTGAAGGCGTTCCAGGTCGGAGGCGCGTACCTGGATGACGAGCAGCGCGATCAGCGCGGCGACGACCGTGAAGGCGGCCGAGGCGATGAAAGCCGTCGAGACGCCGGAGGCGAGCACCTCGTCGCCCCAGGGCGGCGGCAGCTGCCCGGTCCGCTGGAATTGGGCCCGTTGCAGCGGATTCGCCTCCTGGAGGAACTGCGGCACCTGAGCGGAGGCCTCGTTGCGGCTGGCCGTACCGAAGACCGTGACCAGGATGGACAGTCCGAGCGACCCGCCCACCTGCTGGGTGGCGTTGAGCAGGCCCGAGGCGGCGCCCGACTCGTGCGGCGCGACGCCCGAGACCGCCATGAGGGTCAGCGATACGAACTGCATGCCCATGCCGAAGCCGAACATCAGCATCGGCCCGAGGATGCTGCCCGCGTACGTGCTGTGGATATCGGTCAGCGTCAACCAGGAGAGGCCACCCGCGGAAAGGACCGCGCCGAGCACCATGAACGGCTTCGGCCCGAACTTCGGCAGCAGTTGGGACGCCAGCCCGGCGCCCACCGCGATGACCCCGCTCACCGGCAGGAAGGCGAGACCGGCCTGGAGCGGACTGAACCCCAGGACGTTCTGCACGAAGAGGGTGAGGAAGAAGAACATGCCGAAGATCGCGGCGGCGAGGCTGAGCATCATCCCGTAGGTGCCCGCCCGGTTGCGGTCCCGGAACATCTTCAGCGGGGTGATCGGCTGTCTCGAGCGCCGCTCGATGGTGAGGAAGACGGCGAGCAGCACCATCGCCGCGCCGAAGGCGGCGAGGGTCAGCGGGTCGCGCCAGCCGTCCTCCGAGGCCCGGATGAAGCCGTAGACGAGGGATGCCATGCCCGCCGTGGAGGTGAGTGCGCCGGCGAAGTCGAAGTGGCCCGCATGGCGTTCGGACTCCCTGATGCAGCGGGGCGTGGCGAAGGCGATGAGCAGGCCTATCGGGACGTTGACGAAGAACACCCAGCGCCAGTCGAGCCACTCGACGAGGATGCCGCCCATGAGCAGGCCGATCGCGCCACCACCCGCGGAGACCGCGGCGAAGACGCCGAACGCCCGGTTGCGTTCCGGCCCTTCCCTGAACGTGGTGGTGATCAGGGCGAGCGCCGTGGGGGACGCGATGGCGCCGCCGACGCCCTGCAGGGAACGGGCGGCGAGCAGTTGGGCCACGTTCTGCGCGAGACCGCCGAGCAGCGAGGCGAGTACGAAGAGCAGCACTCCGAAGATGAACACCCGTCTCCGGCCGAGGATGTCACCGAGGCGGCCGCCGAGCAGCAGCAGGCCGCCGAAGGTGAGTGTGTAGGCGTTGATCACCCACGACAGGCTCTCGGTCGAGAAGTCCAACGAGCTCTGGATGTGCGGGAGAGCGATGTTCACGATGGTGATGTCGAGGACCACCATCAGCTGGCAGGAGGCGATGACGAGTAGGGCTATCCCGCTGCCTCCGCCCCGCCCGGGGGTCTCGGCAGGCTGCGCGGGTGTCGAGTGAGGGCTCGTCATGGTTGTCCTGCGCTCACCTACGGCTCACATCGGACTCACGTCAGTGGTGAACAGTGTTGTTCACCACACAACGACCGTAAACCTCGCCGTCGGGGCCCACCACCGGGGCCCTTCAGCCGCGCGGCGGCCACTGTGCGCGGCGCTCCGTTGGGTCACCGGGCGGTCCCGCCGCCAGTGGTGACCGGCCCCGCGCACCGGGTGACCGGTCGGCCCCGGCCGCCGCGTCTCAGGGCTGAGCGGACGGTGAGAGATAGGCGCGGAACCCGGCCCGCCCGCCCAGCCGCGGCAGCTCCTGGACGCGCCAGCCGTGGGTGTACGAAGGCGCGGCCCGGTCGCCGGCCACCAGTACGGCGACCGGCCGGCTGCCGGCCGCTTCCAGGAGTCCCGCCCGGGTGATGCTGCCGTCATGGCCGCCGATCTGGCGGGAGGAGCACCCGGTTCTGAAGGCGATCCGGACGGCTTCCTCGCCGCTGACCGTGCACGGCGGCCGTAGACCCTCGCGGTGCAGCTCGGCGGCGATACGTCCGACGGCCTCCCGAGTCTCGCGGCTCCGGGAAGCGACGACGTGCAGGACCGCGTACTGCACCGCGTAGTGCCCGGCGAGTGCGAGCACGACGGCCGCGACGACGAGGGGGCGCAACTGCGGCCGCGCTCCGGTCACCAGCCGGAAGAGACACAACGCGACGGGCAGCGCCAGCAGGGCGTAGGTGGGCAGCAGGAAGCGGGGCGCGGCGTAGTCGATCAGCAGCAGATAGGGCACCGCGAGCGAGATCCCGGCCAGCGCGGGCACCAGCGCGACCGCCAGGCGGTGGATGCGCGCCGCGGCCAGCACGCCGCCCGCGGTGAGCAGCGGGAGCGCGAACCACCAGGCCGCGGTGGCCGGATGCCGCCACGGAACGTCGCAGGGGCGGCAGAGGGAGCGCCCCTCGATGGCGCGCAGCTGGGCGTCGAAGGCGAGTTTCCATCCCATGCCGCCCTGGATCTCACCGGCGCGCCGGAGCCGGGCGGCGAGACCGCCGTAGCCGACGTACGCCTCGATGATCCATGGCGCGCAGCCCAGCGCCGCACCGGCCGCGAGGGCGAGCAGCACGGCCGGCCGACGCCAGGCCCGTACGCACAGCGCCGCGACGGCGAGCGGGGCCGCGAGCCACAGCGCGTCCGCGGGCCGCATCAGGGCGGCGAAGACGACCGCGCAGAACAGGCCGGTCAGCGCCCGGCGGTCGGCGGGGTCCCGTACGGCACGCAGGAAGCACCCGGTGGCGAGCAGTGCCGCGTAGGCGACCCACAGATTGGGCATGGCCTGCGGCCCGTAGAAGAGCGTGATCCACAGCCCCCCGAACAGCGCCCCGGCCAGCAGCACCACCACGACCGGCAGCAACCGCCGCCACACCCAGAGGGAGAGCAGAAGCCCGCAGCCGGAGAGGACGGAGAGATAGACCCGCAGGGCGTCCACGGAGGTGGTCAGCCCGGCCACGGGTGCGACGAGGAAGGTGATGCCGCGGGCGCGCGGCGCGCTGAAAAAGGCGGCGGGGGCCTGCGAGCCGACCTGGCTGATGTACACCGACTCGTCCCAGCCGAGGCCCATTCCCGGAGCCACCAGGACCAGCTGGGCGAGGGTGAAGACAACGGCGAGTCCGGCGAGCCACAGCAGCGGCCGGGCCGCGGGTCCGCCGCGCGGGTCCGTACGCGACTGGTGTCCGCTCGGGCTGGGGGCGAGGCGTGCTGGCTGCATGGCGCCACGCTGCGGTGCCTCCGCGCCGCCCACCACGCGAGAGACGGCAGTCGGCGGAACGGCCTCCCCGAACGGGCGTTACGGCTCCTGCGGCCGGGGCCGCGGACGAGCTCCGGTCACCGGGGCCGCGGGAGGCTCCGGTGTCCGGGGCCGCCGGCGGCGGTCAGCCGGCCGCGGGCCGCCGGGTGTAGCGGTGCCACCAGTGCGGGCGGCGCGGGTGGACCGCCCGGCCCAGCCGCCGCCCGAGCAGCAGATAGCCCAGGAGCGCACCGAGGGTGTTGAGGAGGACATCGTCGATGTCGAAGGCCCGTCCGGTGACGAGCGCGCCCTGCGTCAGCTCGACCAGCACCATCACCAGCGCCGTGGCGGCTCCGACCCGCAGCAGCCCACGGGCCCGCGGCACCAGCACCGGCAGCAGCAGCCCGAACGGAACGCCGAGCAGGATGTTGCCGCCGATCTGCTTCACCGTGTCGCGGAAGGCGGGCTGCGACACGTAGTTGCGAATGGAGTCGCCCGGTGTGAGATTGCTGTGCGTCAGCGGCTCTGAAGCCGCGGAGGGGACCAGGGTCAGCTTGGCCAGGACGACGGCGAAGGCGACCATCGCGGCGAACGCCACCAGCATCGCGAGCACCCGCAGTACGGCCGGGATCTGCGGGGCGGGGGGCGCCGGAGGGGCCTTCTCACTCTTCGCCTCCTTCGCCCGCTTCGCCCGCCGTTCCGCCGGCTTCCCCCGGGTTTCCGCCACCTTCCCCCGGGCTCTGGGACTCTTCTTTCTCCCGCTCGTGGCCTTCCCCCCGCGTGCCGCGGCCTTCCCTCGCTTCGCACCGGCCGCCTTGCTGATGGTGTAGCCGAACAGGGTTGTGCGCGCCATGCAGACTCCCAGGTCCATAGGGATCCGGTCCGCCGGATCCGCGTCCACCCTTGCCGTGCCGCCTGCTGTGGCGGTTGCCCGCGCTTCTTCGCGGCATGCGCGCGGCGGTTCTCCGGCAACCCGAACCCCGCGTGGCACCGTCTCTACGGGAGAGTCCGGACTCGTCGGGAAGAGTCCGGACCGGGCACCGGACGAAAGGGCGGCGCGTGGACGCAGCCGATACCGCCGGCACGGCCGCCGACCAGGCGGAAGCGCGCACGGCACGGGCGAGTCGGACGACGGAGGGCAGGGACGGGGCGGACCGGCCGGGCCCGGCCCGGGCACCGGGGGACGGAGCCCCGGCAGGCGGAGCACCGGGCGACGGAGCACCGGCCGGCGGAGAGCGAGCGAGCGAACCGGAACCACCGTCGGCGGAGTCACCGCGAACCGTACGCGGCCCCCGCCGGCTCCCGCTGCCGCCCGGCCGCGCCCGCCGCGCAGCCGCCTGGTGCGCGGGCACGCTGCTCCTCCTCACCACCGTGCCGGTCGCCTGCCGCGCCGCCGGGGTGGACGGCGTCACGCCCATCCCGCAGCTGCTGGCGTTCCTGCCCTGGCTGCTGGTGCCCGCCGGCCTCGGGCTGCTGCTGTTCGCCGCCGCGCGCCGGCCCGTCGGCTGTGCCTGGGCTCTCGCCGTCCTCGGCGTCACCTGCTGGTTCGTCACGCCGTACGGGGACGGCCCGGCCGAGCCGCGCGGGCCGTTGGCCGCCCGGCTGACGGTCCTCACCGCCAACCTCGAATTCGGTGGCGCGACCGCGGACCTCCTCGAGACCCTGCGCCGCGAGCAGCCCGCCCTGGTGTCGGTCCAGGAGTGCGACGACCGCTGCGCCATGGCTCTGGACTCACCCGCTCTCCGTCAGGCCTACCCGTACCGGAACATCGTTTCCGGTACGCCCGCCGAGGGCTCCGCGATCCTCAGCACGTACCCGCTGACCGACGAGCCCGGGGTGCGCGGCACGCTCGCCATGCCGGGCGCGGTCGCCGAGGTGGCCGGGCAGCGGGTGCGGATGCAGGTCGCCCACCCCATGCCGCCCGTACCGGGCCAACTGGACCTGTGGCGTACGGAGCTGGGGCGGCTGCGCGACTACGCGGACCGGCGCGGCGGTCTGCCGACCATCGTCGCGGGCGACTTCAACGCCTCGCAGGACCACGCCGTCTTCCGGGCCGTACTGGGATCCGGGATGCGGGACAGCGCCCGGCTGCTCGGCGCGGACCGCACCCCGACCTGGCCCGCGGACACCGCGAGCCGGTCCGTGGGCACCCAGATCGACCACGTTCTGGTCAGCGACGCCTTCCGCCCCCGCGCCGCCCGCTTCCTCGACCTCGACGGCACCGACCACCGCGCTGTCCTGGTCACCCTCGATCTCCACCGCGGCACCGAGGAGTTTTGACCGGTCCATCCGGGGGAGCGGCAGGGGGAGTTCGCCCACGGCCGCGGGACCGCGCCGGACCGCGCCGGCTCGCGGCAGCGGCACGGGACGCGCCGGGCAGGGCACGACGCGGGTTTGCCCCTGCGCCGAGCGGTTACCCACCGGAGGTGAGTTCACGGCGCGCAATCCGGGTCGGCCGAAGGAGCATCGAGCTCCACCGGCCGCAGAAGGTCCTGTTCCCCGACGACGGATTCAGCAAGGCCGACCTTGTCGAGCACTATCGCGCCGTCTCCCGGCGCATGCTGCCCCACCTGCGGTCGCGTCCGCTGATGATGGTCCGGCACCCCGACGGCATCGGGGGGAAGAGCCTGGTCCAGAAGAACATCCCGGACTACTTCCCCGACTGGGTCCACCGTGCCGAGCTGCCCAAGGAGGGAGGCACGGTGACCCATGTGCTGTGCGATGACTCCGCCACCCTGGGGGCACCTCCCAGCGGTAGCTGGGGGACTACCTCGCCGACCAGGCGTGCATCACCCCGCACCGCTGGCTCTCCCGCACGGACCGGCCCGACCACCCCGACCGGCTGGTCTTCGACCTCGACCCCTCGCCGGCCTCCGGCTCGGGGGACGACCACCCGGGCGCGGATTTCGAGGACGTACGGTGGGCGGCCCACCGGGTCTGCGCGCTGCTGGACGAACTCGGCTTGCCCGCCCTGCTGATGACGACCGGTTCGAGCGGCCTGCACGCCGTCGTCCCGCTGGACCGGCGCTCGACGTTCGACGCCGTACGGTCCTTCGCCGGCGCCGCGGCCGGTCTGCTGGCAGCCCGGCACCCGGACCGCCTGACGACCGAGCAGCGCAAGACCGACCGCAAGGGCCGGGTCTACCCGGACGTCCAGCGCAACGCCTACGCCCAGACAGCGGTGGCTCCGTACGCCGTGCGGGCCCTGCCCGGCGCTCCGGTCGCGATGCCCATCGCCCGCGAGGAACTGGACGACCCCGCTCTCACCGCCCGCCGCTGGACCCTGACCACGGCCGGCGAACGGCTGTCCGAGGACCCATGGGCCGGGGCGCCCCGGAGAGGCCGCTCACTCCGCACGGCGGAGCGACGCCTCTCCGAGGCCCGGAAGGACTGACCGGCCCCCCGAACCGGTCAGTCTCAGGCGCCGATGTCGCCGCCGTCCTTGCGCCAGACGCTCACGACCGACGGGCGGACCAGCTTGCCCGGACCGTCGGGCCAGGTCGAGGCGGGCTTCTCGACGGTCGCTCCGTCGACTTCGCCCGGGTGCTGGACCGCGACCAGCACGCGCCGGTCCTGCACGATCGGGCCGCAGGTCTCGGCGCCCTTGGCCACGGTGAGGAACTGCCGCACCTCACCACGGCGCCGGCCCGCGGTCGCGACCCCGAACAGGCCGTCGTGGCTGCCCAGCGCATTGCCGTCGGTGGAGATCCACAGGTTGCCGTAGGAGTCGAAAGTGATGTTGTCGGGGCAGGAGATCGGGCTGACCTCGTCCTTCGGGAAGCCGCCGAAATAGGTGCTCGGGTCATCCGGGTCGCCGCAGACCAGGAACAGCCGCCAGTTGAAGCGGCGGGCGGCCGGGTCGTCCCACTGCTCGGCCAGTTCGAGGATCTGGCCGTGCTTGTTGGCGTTGCGCGGGTTGGCCTCGTCGGCAGCGGCCTTACCCGGCTTGCCGCGGTCGGTGTTGTTGGTCAGCGCGATGTAGACGCGGCCGGTGCGCGGACTCGGCTCGACGTCCTCGGGGCGGTCCATCTTCGTGGCACCGGCCTTGTCAGCGGCGATCCGGGTGAAGACGTAGACCTCGTCGGCGCTCATGCCCTCGACGTAGGAGGTGCTGCCGGAGGCGAGCGGGATCCACTCGCCGGAGCCGTCGAACTGGCCGTCCTCGGGGAGCTTGCCGGAGCCGTCGATCTCGGCGGACGGGCTGTCGCCGGTGAACTTGGCGACGTAGAGCGTGCCGTCGTCCAGCAGCGTGCGGTTGTGCTCACGGGCGACCCGGCCGCTGCCCCGCTTCATCCGCTTGCTGGAGACGAACTTGTAGAAGTAGTCGAAGCGCTCGTCGTCGCCCATGTAGAGCACGGCGCGTCCGTCGTCGGTGAGACGCGGCTCGGCGGCCTCGTGCTTGAAGCGGCCCAGCGCGGTGAGCTTGCGCGGGGTCGAGTCCGGGTCGTACGGGTCGATCTCGACGACCCAGCCGAAGCGGTTGCTCTCGTTCGGCTCCTGCGCCACGTCGAAGCGCTTGTCGAAGCGCTCCCACTTGCGCTCGGAGGCGGCGCCGGCGATGCCGTAGCGCTTGAGCCGGGCGGCGGTGGCCGGGTCGGTGACGGAACCGCCGCCTGCGAAGTACTGGTTGAAGTTCTCCTCGCCGGACAGGACGGTGCCCCACGGGGTGATGCCGCCGCCGCAGTTGTTGAGCGTGCCGAGGATACGGGTGCCCTTGGGATCTGCCGAGGTGCGCAGCAGCTTGCTTCCGGCGGCGGGGCCGGTGACCTCGAACGGCGTCGTCGCGGTGATCCGGCGGTTGAGGTGGTGACGGGTGACCGCGGTGAGCTTCCCGGCCTCGGGGTCCTCGGCCGCGACCAGGACGGACAGCCCGTGCGCGGCCCAGGCGATCTCCGCCTGCTCGCGGGTGGGGGCGGCCGGGTCGTACCCGGCGAACATCAGCTGCTCGTCGGTGTACTCGTGGTTGATCACCAGGAGTTGGCGGTGGAGCTCGCCCGGCAGGTCGAGGACGGCCATGTAGTCGTTGTTGTAGCCGAACTGGCCCGCCTGGGCCTTCGCCGACTGCTTCTCCGGGTCGAAGGCGGGCGCGCCGCGCAGGATCGGGTCACCCCAGCGGATCACGATGTTCTTCGCGTAGCCCTCGGGGATCGTGACGCCGTCCGTGGTGTTCGGCGCGACCGGGGTGAAGCGGAGCCCGCGGGCGGGGCTGTTCGCTCCCTGCCGTGCGGCGGTCTCGGCCGCCGGGGCGGCGGGCCCCGCGGCCCGGGCCTGCGGGGCCCGGCCGACGGACGTCGCACCGGCCGCCGCGGCGACGGTCACGACCGCGCCGGCGCGCAGCGCGGTACGGCGGGAGAGCGCCCCGGATATGACGTCGCCGACATAGTCGTTCGCGCTGTTGTTCGGGACTTCGTGAAAGCACGCGTCACCGCAGCGATAGCGGCAGGTCATCGCGGAACGTCCGCCCGGGTGCGAGCTGATCAGCGGCAGCAGTCTGCGCACTTCTTCCCCTCCGTATGGGCTCCACCGGCGCGGCCTGCGCGCCGACATGATGTCGGAATGTGTCGGCCGTGACGCTATGGGCGTAGACCCGCACACCGGCGGCCTCCTGGTTAACGGGGGATGAATCCCGGGCGGACGGAGTAAGTTCCTTCGTTCACAGAGGTGTTGCCGCGGGCCTGCGGATAGCATCCGGCCCATGGCCGAGGAGTTGGTAGTCGATCTGCGCGGACGGGCACCGGCGACGCTGGACGCCTTCTGGGACGCGGTCGCGGAGCCGTGCGGCCTGCCGGACTGGTTCGGGCGGAACCTGGACGCCTGGTGGGACGCCGTCGAGTCGCGCGGAGTGTCCCCGGTCATCGACGCGCACGGAGTCCTGGTCGTACGGGCAGACGCGGCGGGTCTCTTCGCCCCGGGCCACCCGGACGGCGAACGACTCGCCCGAATCTTCACGGAGGCCACCCGCGCCAGGCTAGAACTCTGGTAAGTAGCCTTACGTGTCCGCGCCGGTCAGGGACGATCCCCGCACCTCGGACATTCATCGCACCCGATAGATGTGAAGGGCTTCTCCCATGGGCATTCGGAGTCTGCTGCGGAATGCGTTCGGCCGGTCGCGGGCGGCCCGGAACGAACCGACGGTGCCGGAGGCGCGCGCCGCCGAGCCGTCGGCCGCGGCGCAGGCCACACCCGCCGGCGAGGGGGCTTCGGCCGGCGAGCCGCCGACCGGAACGGCTCCCGAGCGCGAGCCGTCGTCGACGGCGGAGTCCGCCTCGCTCCTCGCGGCGTTCGACGCGTCGGCGGCGAAGCCGGTCGCCGCGCCGGAGAGGGAGCAGGAGCCGGAGGAGGAGCCGGCGAGTGAGCCGGCGCCGCTCCCGGCCCAGGCGAAGTCGGCGGCCCCCGCCTCCGCGACCGGGGAACCGGCTGCCGAGGCCCCGGCGGCTCCCGTCGAGCCGAAACCGGAGCCTGAGGCGAAGCCGGAGTCCGAGTCGAAGCCGGAGTCCGCATCCGCGAGCGCGGCCGAGCCGGCCGCCGCGGAAGGCCGGCCGGACGCCGAGGAGTCCACGACCGCTTCCGTACCGGCCCAGGCGGCGTCCCCGGAGCCGCGGCCCGAGAGCCCGGAGGCGAGCACGCCTCCCCAGGCACCGGCCGTTCCCGCCCAGGCCAAATCCGTTAAGGCAACCCAGTCCACCGGGCCCACCAAGTCCTCCAAGCCGGCCGAGGAGCCGCCCGCCGCCACGGTCCCGGCGCAGGCGGCGGCCAAGCCCGAGGACGCGAAGACCGGCACGGAGCCGGCCGTTCCCGCACAGCCCGAGTCCGCTCCCACGGCGGAGCCCGCCGCTCCGGGCAGCGCCGGCATCCCCGCCCAGCCGGGCCCCGCCGCCGACGGCCCCCGGATCTCCCTCGCCAAGGTCGAGGCCACCGCCCCCGCCCTGGTCAGCCTCTACAAGTCCGCCGCCTCCGCCCTCCAGAAGCAGGGCCTGGCCGGCCGGCGCGCCGCCGTGTATCTGGTGCTCGACCGGTCCGGGTCGATGCGGCGGTACTACAAGGACGGCACCGTCCAGCACCTCGCCGAGCAGGCCCTCGGGCTCTCCGCCAACCTCGACGACGACGGCACCGTCCCCATCGTGTTCTTCTCCACCGAGATCGACGGCACCGCCGACATCTCGCTCGACGACCACTCAGGACGTATCGAGACCCTGCACGCGGGCCTCGGCCACATGGGCCGTACGAACTACCACTGCGCCATCGAGGCCGTCGTCGAGCACTACGGGAAGTCCGGCTCCACCGCCCCCGCCTTCGTCATCTTCCAGACGGACGGTGCCCCCACCTCCAAGCCCGCCGCCGAGAAGGCGCTGTGCGACGCCGCGAAGCTGCCGATCTTCTGGCAGTTCGTCGGCTTCGGGGAGCAGGAGGCGAAGGGCTTCGACTTCCTGCGGAAGCTCGACGACCTCGCCGTCCCCGACAAGCGCCCCGTCGACAACGCCGGCTTCTTCTCCGCCGGCACCGACCCGCTGCTCCTCACCGACGACGATCTCTACAGCCGGCTGACGGACGGGTTCCCGCAGTGGCTGGCCGCTGCCCGGGAGGCCGGGATCCTGCGCTGACGCACCGGTCCGGGGCCGCCCGGCGCGTATCCGTACGGGGCAGCATCCGTGCGGAAAAAAGGGCGCGCGGGTGGCCCCGGACGGTCCAGTACGATATTGGCAGCCTGTAGCTGCGTACCGGATGAACTACGGGCATCACTCCGCGTAACGACCTGGGAGCAGCCGGCAATGGCTCGACACCTCATCACCAGCGCTCTTCCGTACATCAACGGGATCAAGCATCTGGGCAACATGGTGGGGTCCATGCTCCCGGCGGACGTCTACGCCCGCTATCTGCGCCGGCGCGGCCACGACGTGCTCTACATCTGCGCCACCGACGAGCACGGCACCCCCGCCGAGCTCGCCGCCAAGGAGGCCGGGCTGCCCGTCGACGCCTTCTGTGCCCAGCAGCACGATGTGCAGAAGGCGATCTACGACGGCTTCGAGCTGGACTTCGACTATTTCGGCCGCAGCTCCTCGCCGGAGAACGTGGAGATCACCCAGCGCATCGCGCGCAGCCTGAAGGAGAACGGCTTCATCGAGGAGCGCGCGATCCGCCAGGTGTTCTCCATCACGGACGACCGCTTCCTCCCCGACCGCTACATCGTCGGCACGTGCCCGCACTGCGGCTACGACAAGGCGCGCGGCGACCAGTGCGAGAACTGCACCCGGGTCCTCGATCCGACCGACCTGATCGATGCCCGTTCCGCGGTCAGCGGCAGCAGTGACCTCGAGGTCCGCGAGACCAAGCACCTCTTCCTCCTCCAGTCGAAGCTCCAGCACGAGGTCGAGGCCTGGCTCGACGGCAACGGCAGCAAGGAGTGGCCGACCCTCGCCTCCTCCATCGCGCACAAGTGGCTGACGGAGGGCCTCAACGACCGGGCGATCACCCGCGACCTGGACTGGGGCGTTCCGGTACCGGCCGACACCTGGCCGGAGCTGGCGGCCGAGGGCAAGGTCTTCTACGTCTGGTTCGACGCGCCGATCGAGTACATCGGTGCGACGAAGGAGTGGGCGGACGCCGACCCGGAGAACCGCGACTGGAAGTCCTGGTGGTACGAGGCCGACGACGTCCGCTACACGGAGTTCATGGCGAAGGACAACGTCCCGTTCCACACGGTGATGTTCCCGGCCATGCTGCTCGGCACCCGCGAGCCGTGGAAGAAGGTCGACTACGTCAAGGCCTTCAACTGGCTCAACTACTACGGCGGCAAGTTCTCCACCTCCCAGAAGCGCGGCATCTTCACGGACGCCGCGCTGGAGCTGCTGCCCGCCGACTACTGGCGCTACTTCCTGATGGCGAACGCCCCGGAGTCGGACGACACCTCCTTCTCCTGGGAGCTGTTCTCCTCGGTGGTCAACAAGGACCTCGCGGACACCCTCGGGAACTTCGTCAACCGCGTACTGTCCTTCTCCCGCAAGCGCTTCGGCGACGAGGTGCCGGCGGGCAAGGCGCCCGGAGAGGCGGAGGCGCGGCTGGGCGCGGAGATCGCGCGGCTGCTCGCCGAGTACGAAGGCCACATGGACACCCTCCAGTTCCGCAAGGCGGCCGCCTCGCTGCGCGCCCTGTGGAGCGCGGGCAACGCCTATCTGGAGGAGAAGGCGCCCTGGCTGGAGATCAAGACCGACCAGGAGGGCGCGGCGCTCACCCTGCGTACGGCCATGAACCTGATCCACCTCTACGCGGTGATCTCCGAGCCGTTCATCCCGGCGTCGGCGAAGGCCATGCGGTCGGCGTTCCGGCTCGAGTCGGACGACGCCCGCTGGGTCGGCCCCGAGCAGGCCCGCGCTCTGGAGTCCGTCCCGGCGGGCACGGGCTTCACCGTCCCCCCGGTGCTCTTCGCGAAGATCACCGAGGACGACCTGGCGTCCTACCGTGAGCGCTTCGGCGGCGCCGAGCAGGACGACGCCGCATAGTTCCCCGCCGCGCCGGCGGACGGCGCCGGCACACGAAGGGCCCGGACCGTCTCGGTCCGGGCCCTTTCGGCGTTCCCTGCCCTGCCTGCTACTACTTCGTCGGCTTGTACGGCGTCGGCTTGGCCGGCGCCTTGCTGATGGCGATGTGGAGCTCCTTCAGACGGGCCTCGTCGACCTCGCTCGGGGCGCCCATCAGCAGGTCCTGCGCGTTGCCGTTGAGCGGGAAGGAGATCGTCTCCCGGATGTTCGGCTCATCCGCCAGCAGCATCACGATGCGGTCCACACCGGGGGCGATGCCGCCGTGCGGCGGGGCGCCGAAGTGGAAGGCACGCAGCATGCCGCCGAACTCGCGCTCGACGACCTCCTTGTCGTAACCGGCGATCCGGAAGGCCTCGTACATGACCTCCGGCTCGTGGTTACGGATCGCGCCCGAGGACAGCTCCACGCCGTTGCAGACGATGTCGTACTGCCAGGCCAGGATGTCCAGGGGGTCCTTGGTGCGGAGCGCCTCGAGGCCGCCCTGCGGCATGGAGAACGGGTTGTGGGAGAACTCGACCTGCCCGGTCTCCTCGTTCCGCTCGAACATGGGGAAGTCGACGATCCAGCAGAAGCGGAAGACGTTCTCCTCGAAGTGGCCCGCACGGCGCGCGGCCTCGACGCGGACCGCGGACATGATCTTCGAGACGTCGTCGAACTCGCCCGCGCCGAAGAAGACCGCGGTGCCGGGCTTGCCGCCGACCTCGGCGACGAGCTTCTCGGCATCGCTCTCGGTGAGGAACTTGGCGATCGGCCCGGTGAGCTTGTTGCCCTCCCCGATCCGGATCCAGGCCAGGCCCTGGGCGCCCTGCTCGACCGCGAACTCGCCCATCTGGTCGAAGAACTTGCGCGGCTGGTCCGCGGTGTCCGGCACCGCGAGGGCCCGTACGTGCTTGCCCGCGAAGGCCTTGAAGCCGCTGTCGGCGAAGAGGTGCGAGACATCGGCGAGCTCGAGCTGGGCGCGCAGATCCGGCTTGTCCGTGCCGTACTTCACGATCGCCTCGCGGAACGGGATCCGCGGGAACGGCGAGGTGACGTGGCGGCCACCCCCGAACTCCTCGAAGAGCTCGGTCATGACCTTCTCGATGACCTGGAAGACGTCCTCCTGCTCGACGAAGCTCATCTCGACGTCGAGCTGGTAGAACTCACCCGGCGACCGGTCGGCGCGGGCGTCCTCGTCGCGGAAGCACGGGGCGATCTGGAAGTAGCGGTCGAAGCCCGCGATCATCAGCAGCTGCTTGAACTGCTGCGGGGCCTGCGGCAGCGCGTAGAACTTCCCGGCGTGCAGCCGGGAGGGGACCAGGAAGTCGCGCGCGCCCTCGGGGGAGGTCGCGGACAGGATCGGGGTCGCCATCTCGTTGAAGCCCTGCGCGGTCATCTTCTGCCGGATGGCCGAGATGACGGCCGAGCGCAGCATGATGTTGCGGTGCATCCGCTCGCGGCGCAGATCGAGGAAGCGGTACTCCAGGCGCCGCTCCTCGTTGACCCCGTCCTCGGGGTAGACGGTGAAGGGCAGCGCGTCGGCCGCGCCGAGCACCTCGACCTCGGTGACCTCGGTCTCGATCTCACCGGTGGGCAGCTCGGGGTTGACGTTGTCCGCGCCACGCGCCAGGACCGTGCCGTCGACGCGGACGACGGTCTCCTTGGTGATGCCGCTGAGCGCCTCGTACGCCGGGGTGTCGGGCCGTACGACGAGCTGGACCAGACCGTAGTGGTCACGGAGATCGATGAAGAGGATGCCGCCCAGGTTCCGCCGGTTGTGCAGCCAGCCGCTCAGCCGTACGTCTGCGCCGACGTCAGCGGCGCGGAGCTCGCCGCAGGTGTGGGACCGGTACCGATGCATCGCTCATCCAAGTCGTGTGGTCGGGGTGTGCCCTGGGGCCGGCCAGTCATAGGCCGTATGCCAGGGTACCGGCACACCTCCGGCCTGCGGCCGGTCGTCAAAGAAGCCGAATTCCACATAAAGTGTTCCAATGCGCACCGAGGACGTCCTGGCCGCCATTGGGACCGGCCTCTGGCGCTGGGACAACGCCTCGGAGACCGTCAACCTGGACGCCGAGGCGGCCCGGCTGCTGGGGCTGCCCGCGGCGCCTGTCACCCTGTCCGAGTCGGCCGTGCGCTCCCGCTTCCACCCCGTGGACTGGGTGGAGATCAACGGCGTGGTGAACCTCGCCGTCTCCGAGGGGACCCTGGCGGAGGCCCGACTGCGGATCATGGGCAGTGACGGGAAGGTGCTGCGGATCGTCCGCAGCCGCTCCCGTCCCTACCGCCACGGCAGTGACTTCGAGCTGGTCGGCACCCTCCAGGAGGTACCGGAGCCGCAGCCCGGCACCACCGCCGCGCGCACCGGGGTCACCGGCGACTGGCGGCGCTCCCGCGAGGCCTTCCTGCTGGACGCGGGCCGGGCGCTCGCCGAGGCCCGCTCCACCTCCGAGGTGCTGCGGGTGGCCGCGAACCTCTCGATGCCGGGCTTCTCACCGAACGGGCTGGCCGTCTTCGGGGCGGAGGGCGACCATCTGAGCATCACCGGTTACCACGGATACGAGGCCGGCGACGACGCCCCCTTCCTGCACATGCCGCTGGACACCGACTACCCCGCCGCCGAGGTCGTACGGACCGGCCGCGCGATCTACCTTCCGAGCCCCGAGGAGTACCAGCGCCGCTTCCCCTCCACCTGGCCGCTCGCCCAGCGGTTCCACCGCCAGTCCTGGGCCTTTCTCCCGCTGATCGTCGCGGGCCGCACCATCGGCGCGTGGCTGGCCGCCTTCGGCTACCCGGTCGCCTTCACCCCGGACGAACGCTCGGTCCTGACCACGGTCGCCCGGATGCTCGCCCAGGCCCTGTCCCGCGCCAGCGTCCAGGAGTCGGAGCGCGCGCTGGCCAGCGGCCTGCAGCGCAGCATGATGCCGACCCTGCAGCCGGACATCCCGGGGATAACGGTGGCCGCGCGGTACGTGCCGACCGGCGGCGGGCTCCAGGTCGGCGGCGACTGGTACGACATGATCCCGCTGCCGTCCGGCCGTATAGCCCTGGTCATCGGCGACGTGCAGGGGCATGACGTCCGGGCCGCGGGTCTGATGAGCCAGCTGCGGATCGCGCTGCGCGCGTACGCCTCCGAGGGCCACCACCCCGACGGGGTCCTCTCCCGCGCCTCACGCTTCTTCGCCGGGCTGGCCGACCAGTGGCCGGACGGCGGCGGCGACGGCGGCCCCGGCTCCGACCCGCGCTTCGCCACCTGCCTCTATATCGAGGTCGACCCGGTGACCGGAACCCTGGACATCGCGCGGGCCGGCCACCCCGACATCGCCACCCGGATGAGTGACGGCACCATGCTGATCCGGCCGACGGCGGGCGGTCTGCCGCTGGGCATCGACCCGGACAGCGACTACCCGACCACCCGGCTGGAGCTCGAACCCGGCGAGCTGCTGATGGTGTGCACGGACGGGCTGATCGAGACCGGCGGGCACGATCTGGAGAGCGGCTGGCGGCGGCTGCGCTCCGTCATCGAGCAGCATGCGGGGGAGAACCTGGAGTCGCTGGCCGACGGCCTGGTGCAGGCCGTGCACGGGCCGCCCTCACACCACACCACCGGGCCGCTCGCCGACCGCCGCGAGGACGACATCGCGCTGCTGCTGCTCTGCCGGACGGCACCGGGCGGCGGCTGCCTCCCCGCCGAGGACGCCGTGGTGCCACGGCCGCTCCGGCGGACGGTCCTCACCATCGACCAGGCGGAGCCCGAGCGGGTCTCCGGCGTACGGCAGCAGCTGCGGGAGCTGCTGCACGACTGGGCCGACGCGGAACAGGTGGACTCGGCCGCGCTGATGGTCTCCGAGATGGTCACCAACGTCCTGCTGCACACCGACGGCGACGCGCTCATGGTCGCCGAGATCGTCGGCGAGCGGGGCGAGCGGCGACTGCGCGTGGATGTCGCCGACGGCAGCGACGCGCTGCCGCACCGCCGCCACCCCGGCGAGATGGCCTCGTCCGGCCGCGGTCTGGTGCTGATGCAGGAGCTGGCCCACTCCTGGGGCGTGGACCCGCGGGGCGAGGGCAAGTGCATCTGGTTCGAGCTCTACGAGGAGCCGGAGGGATCGGCCGGATCGGACGGATCGGACGGATCGGACGGATCGGAGGGGGACGCGTCGGGAGGGGCGGAACCCGCCGCGTAACGGTCCCGGAGCTCGGAGATCACACCGAAGGCGGCCGCGGCGATCGGCACGGCCAGCAGCATCCCCAGGACTCCGGCGACCGCGGCGCCCGAGGTGATCGCGATCATCACCATCGCCGGGTGCATCCGGACCATCCGGCTCTGGATCACCGGCTGCAGCACATGCCCCTCGAGCAGCTGCACCGCCAGGACCACGCCCAGCACCCACACGGCGATGACGAATCCGCGGTCGGCGAGCGCGACGAGAATCGCCACCGTGCCGGAGATGAAGGCGCCGAGGTAGGGGATGTAGGCGCCGACGAAGACCAGCGCACCGAGGCCCAGCGCGCCCGGTACGCGCAGAATCAGCAGCCCGACGGTGATGAAGATCCCGTCGATGAGCGCGATGAGGGTGGTGCCGCGCATGAAGCCCTCGACGGCCCCGAAGGCACGCCGCGCGAAGACCTCCATCTGCGGGCCCGTGGCGCCGGGCGCCAGGGCGCGCACGAGCGGGGCCGCCAGGTGGGAGTCGCGCAGGAAGAAGAAGGTCAGGAACAGGGCCAGTACGGCCGTGGCGAACAGATGGCCTACGACACTGACCCCGGTCAGCAGCCCGGACGCGGCCGTTCCGCCGAACTTGCCGAACAGCTCCTTGCCGTTGGACGCCAGGTCGTCGAGTGACGTGCCCGCGGCGCCGAAGCGGTCCGTCAGGTCCTTGGCCGCCTCCTTGAGCGAGGCGATGATCTGGTCACCGCTGTCGACCAGCACGGCGGCCACGACGTATCCCGCCCCGCCGACCACCGCGACCAGCGCCACACAGGTCAGAGCGGCGGCCAACGAGCGGCGGACCTTCATTTTGACCAGCCGGCGGTGCAGCGGCCCGAGCAGCGCGGTGCCGAGCAGCGCGAGCAGTACGGGCGTGACCGCGGTGGAGAGCTCGACGCAGAGCCAGATCGCCAGCGCCCCGACCCCGGCGACCAGCAGCACCACAGCACACCAGGCAGCCGTCCGCCGGGCTCCGCGGGGCAGCAGTGGCGGCTCGGTCTGCACCGCCTCAGCCCATCACGGCCGCGCCGGGGCCTCCTGCCCAGCGCGGCCGTGTGGGTGACGGGGCGTCACTTCCCGGCCGCGCCCCGCCGCCCCGGGCGTCAGCCCGCCGTGGGGATCTCGCCGAGACGGCCCGCCTGGAAGTCCTCGAAGGCCTCGGCCAGTTCCGTGCGGGTGTTCATCACGAACGGCCCGTACTGCATCATCGGCTCGCGGATCGGCGTGCCGCCCAGCAGCACGACCTCGAAGTTCGGGCTGCGCGACTCCTGCGAGGTGTCGGCGCGGATCGTCAGCACGTCCGCCCCGTCCTTCGACCGGGCCCCGGCGGGACCGAACACCACCGACTGACCCATACGGAACGGCCGCCCCTCCGTGCCCGCCGTGCCGCGCCCGGCCAGCCCGTACGCCAGGGCGTTGAAGTCCGGCCGCCACGGCAGCGTCAGCTCCGCGCCGGGACTGACCGAGGCGTGGATCATCGTGATCGGCGTATGGGTCGCGCCCGGCCCCCGGTGGCCGTCGATGTCGCCGGCGATCAGCCGCAGCAGCGCCCCACCGTCGGCGGAGGTCAGCAGCTTGACCTGGCCGCCGCCGATGTCCTGGTACCTCGGCGGCATCATCTTGTCCTTGCGCGGCAGGTTCACCCACAGCTGCAGGCCGTGGAAGAGACCTCCGCTGGTCACCAGCGACTCCGGCGGTGCCTCGATGTGCAGCAGCCCGGAACCCGCGGTCATCCACTGGGTGTCCCCACCGTTGATGACTCCGCCGCCGCCGTGCGAGTCCTGGTGGACAAACGTTCCGTCAATCAGATAGGTCACCGTCTCGAAGCCACGGTGGGGGTGCCACGGGGTGCCCTTCGGCTCGCCCGGCGCGTACTCCACCTCGCCCATCTGATCCATCATGATGAACGGGTCGAGGTGCTGGTAGTCGATCCCGGCGAAGGCCCGGCGGACGGGGAAGCCCTCGCCCTCGAAGCCGCTGGGAGCGGTGGAGACGCCGAGCACGGGACGAGACTGTCCGCCCGGCGCGGACACGCGCGGCAGGGTCAGCGGGTTCTCGACGGTTACAGCAGGCATGACGGCCTCCTCGAATCTCGCCCCCGAATTTAGTTGAATGGTGAACATCTAGCAAGGCGTGCGGTATTCCCGGGCACACTCCGGGCCCACCCCCGGACATGACCCGGGCATGCGAGAGGGCCCGCCGCTGATCGCGGCGGGCCCTCGTGGCGGGCTCCAAGGGGCGGCGGCCGTACAGCCGCATGAACAATGGTCCGGTCGGTGCGACCGGACCGGTCGGGCCCCGCACGGTGTCGGCAGCCCCGGGGGGCACCCGGCTAGCCGTACATACGGCGCATCGCGAAGTCCACCATCTGCTCCACGGCCTTCGCGTCGAAGACCATCCGGTGATCACCCTCCATGTCGAGCACGAAGCCGTACCCCGTCGGCAGCAGGTCGAGCACCTCCGCGCCCGAGATCACGAAGTACTTCGACTCCTTGCCCGCGTAGCCCCTCAACTCCTTGAGCGAGGTGAACATCGGGATCACCGGCTGCTGCGTGTTGTGCAGCGCCAGGAAGCCCGGCCCCTCACCCCGGGGGCAGTAGACCTTCGAGGTCGACAGGATCCCCTGGAAGTCCTCGGCCGACATCGACCCGGTCGTGAAGGCGCGCACCGCGTCCGCGAGCGAGGGTGGTGACGGTTCGGGATACAGCGGTTGCGCACCGTAGCCACCGGGTACTTGCTGCGGCGGCGGGGCGGCGTACCCCTGCCCTGCACCCACGTTCTGGTCGTAGCCGTACATGCCCCAAAGGGTACTGAGTCACAGTTGGACCGTTAGGGCTTGCTTCTTATTACCGACGGGTAGCATCATTCTGACTAGCCCACCCTGTACCTACCCGAGCATTACGGAGCCGTCGCCATGGGGCACTACAAGTCGAATCTCCGCGACATCGAGTTCAACCTCTTCGAGGTGCTCGGGCGCGACAGCGTGTACGGCACCGGTCCGTTCGCGGAGATGGACACCGAGACCGCCAAGAGCGTCCTGTCCGAGATCGCCCGGCTCTCCGAGAACGAGCTGGCCGACTCCTACGCGGACGCCGACCGCAACCCTCCGGTCTTCGACCCCGACACCAACACCGCGCCCGTCCCGGACACCTTCAAGAAGAGCTACCAGGCGTACATGGACGCGGAGTGGTGGCGTCTCGGCATCCCGGAGGAGCTGGGCGGCACCACCACCCCGCGCTCGCTGCTGTGGGGCTTCGCCGAGACCATCCTCGGTTCGAACCCCGCTGTGTGGATGTACGCCTCGGGCCCGGCCTTCGCCGGTGTGCTCTACGAGGAGGGCACCGAGGAGCAGCGCCACATCGCGAAGCTCGCGGTCGACAAGCAGTGGGGCTCCACCATGGTGCTGACCGAGCCGGACGCCGGCTCGGACGTGGGCGCCGGCCGCACCAAGGCTGTCCAGCAGGATGACGGCTCCTGGCACATCGAGGGTGTGAAGCGGTTCATCACCTCGGGCGAGCACGACATGTCCGAGAACATCATTCACTACGTCCTCGCCCGCCCCGAGGGCGCCGGCCCGGGCACCAAGGGCCTGTCCCTCTTCCTCGTGCCGAAGTACGAGTTCGACTTCGAGACCGGCGAGCTGGGCGAGCGCAACGGCGTCTACGCCACCAACGTCGAGCACAAGATGGGCCTCAAGGCCTCCAACACCTGCGAGATGACCTTCGGCGACCGCCACCCGGCCAAGGGCTGGCTCATCGGTGACAAGCACGACGGCATCCGCCAGATGTTCATGATCATCGAGTTCGCCCGGATGATGGTCGGCACGAAGGCCATAGCCACCCTGTCCACCGGCTACCTGAACGCCCTGGAGTACGCCAAGGAGCGTGTGCAGGGCCCGGACCTGGCCGCCTTCACCGACAAGACCGCGCCGCGCGTCACCATCACGCACCACCCGGACGTGCGCCGCTCGCTGATGACGCAGAAGGCGTACGCCGAGGGCATGCGCGCGCTGGTCCTCTACACCGCTTCCGTGCAGGACGAGATCCTGGTCAAGCAGGCCGCGGGCGAGGACTCCTCCGCCGAGGCCCGCCTCAACGACCTGCTCCTGCCGATCGTGAAGGGCTACGGCTCGGAGAAGTCCTACGAGCAGCTCGCCCAGTCCCTGCAGACCTTCGGTGGTTCCGGCTACCTGCAGGAGTACCCGATCGAGCAGTACATCCGGGACGCCAAGATCGACACTCTCTACGAGGGCACCACCGCCATCCAGGGCCAGGACTACTTCTTCCGGAAGATCGTCCGTGACCAGGGCCAGGCGATGACCGCCCTCTCCGAAGAGATCAAGAAGTTCCTGGCCGGGGGTGTCGGCGGCGAGGAGCTGGCCGATGCCCGCGAGGAGCTGTCCAAGGCGGCCGTGGACCTGGAGGCGATCGTCGGAGCGATGCTGTCCGACCTCGCGGCCACCGAGAAGGACGTCAAGTCCATCTACAAGGTCGGCCTCAACACCACCGGCCTGCTGCTGGCCTCCGGCGACGTCGTGATCGGCTACCTGCTGCTCAAGGGCGCGGCCGTCGCGGCGGAGAAGCTGGCCGGTGCCTCCGCCAAGGATGTGCCCTTCTACCAGGGCAAGATCGCCGCGGCGAAGTTCTTCGCGCACAACGTCCTGCCGGGCGTCTCGGTGCAGCGAGGTCTCGCCGAGTCGGTCGACAACTCCCTGATGGAGCTGGACGAGGCGGCCTTCTGATCCGTCTGGCGCGCTGACCGCTGCTGCCTGCGAAGACCCCTGTCGGACGTCCTGGCCCGACAGGGGTCTTCGCGTCGGCGCTACGCTTCCGGGAGTCAGCACCTCCAGTAGCAGGACATCGGGAGACATCGACCCATGGCACGCACGATCCCCTCATGGGCCGCGGTGACGGGCCTCACCGCGTCCGCGATCGCCGTGGTCGCGGTTCTCGCCCTGCAGGCGAACGGCGCGGCTCCGCGGCACCTCGCGGAGGACAGGAAGGCCAAGGCCCCGCAGGCGCCGAGCGCCGACGCCGAGCCGCGCCCGCCCAAATCCCCTGCTGTTCCCGCCGATTCGGGTCAGGGGAAGCGAATAATCTACTCCCTGGGCCAGGACCGGGCATGGCTGGTGGACGCCCGCGGAGCGAAGGCCGGCACCTTCCCCGTATGGCCCGGGACGCTGGACCCCGGCCTCGGGAACCACCAGGTGACCATCCGCCGCCCCTCGACGACCGGCAGCGACGGAGTACCGATCGAGCACGTGATCTACTTCGGCACCTCGGGCGACGTCTCGATCGCCTTCTCCGCGGCCGTGGACGGCTCGTCGCCGAAGCCGGTTCCCGGGAAGCAGACCGGAGGAATCCGCCTCCGCTCCGACGACGGCACCGCGCTCTGGAACTTCTCGGCCGTCGGAACACCGGTGGTCGTCGTCCGCTGACTCCTGTCCTGGACCACGACGACCAGCACCGCGTCCGCGCCGACCACCGCCAGAACCACGACCGGCCGGCCGCCGTCAAGCGCCGCTACGACCCCGGCAACCTGTTCCGCCTCAACCACAACATCAGCCCGTGAGCTACCGGGACAGCATCTTGCTGAAGAAGGTGACCGGGCGCTCCAGCCGCTCACCGTCGAGGACGATGTCGACCACCTCGTTGTAGAAGGCGACCATGCCCGTGATCTCACGGACCGCGGGGAGGGGGTCGGGGTAGCTCCAGGCCAGGTTCGGCGGAACGCGCCCGCCGCCCGCCCATGACCAGTACTCCGTCGCCACGCCTTTGTACGGGCACCGGGTGTGCTGGTCGGTGGGGGTGAGCAGGCCGAACCGGACGTCCTCGCGGGGGATGTAGTAGCGGACCGGGAGATGCGTCTCGAACAGGAGCACCGGTGTGCGGGTGTCGGCGACGACCGTGCCCTCGATCTCGACCTGGACGTGCCGGCTGCTGGGAAGGGCGTCGACCCGCTTGAACGGGTCACGCGGGTGGACAAAGATCTCCGTGTCCTCCTCGTACCAGTGGTCGAGGACGTTCCGCCCGAACCACTCGAAGGCGATGTACCCGGCGAGCTGCTCGCCGGGGTAGGACCACGCCGCTTTCCTGACGACCTCGCCCTCGATCTCGAGGTCGTAGAAGACCGTCGATCCCGAGTGACGTCCGGTCGCGGGCGGCGCGGCCTGCCGCAGCAGGTCCGTGCGGACGTCCTCCTCCGGGAAGGCGTAGAGCGGCACCGGGCGGCCGGGCTCCCACACGAGGAGGGGCCGACGGCTGTCGACGACGGTGACCTCCCCCTTGGTCCCGCGCACCCAGCGCTCGCTGGGCTCCCAGGTGAGGCCGTCGCCCGGAAGCGGCGGGTGGCGGGAGACCCGCACGGTGCCGCCGGTGTCGTTCCCGGTCCCGTCCTGCGATGGCGTACCCACTGTCCGGCCTCCGTCGGCTCTGCGCTGTGCGGATGGATTCCCCACACTCCTTCGATCCTGCTCGCACGTCACCCCGGCCGCACCTCGCCGACGACGCGGGAGGCCGCCGGGGTCCGCTCCGGCCCCGGCGGGCGGCCGGCGCACCCGCCAACGGAAGCTCGGGGGAGGACCCGTCTCTATGCTGTGCCCATGAGCGCGCGCCCCCGCTTCGACCGCGGCCACACCGACGACCTGATCACTTTCCTCACCGAGAGCCCGTCGCCGTACCACGCAGTGGCGAGCGCCGCCGGGAGGCTGGAGAAGGCCGGGTTCCGGCAGGTCGAGGAGACCGCGTCCTGGGACGGCGAGGCCGGTGGGAAGTACGTGCTGCGGGGTGGCGCGATCATCGCCTGGTACGTGCCCGAGGGCGCGGCGCCCGCGACCCCGTACCGGATCGTCGGCGCGCACACCGACTCCCCCAACCTCCGCGTCAAGCCGGTCCCGGACACCGGGGCGCACGGCTGGCGGCAGATCGCCGTCGAGATCTACGGCGGCACGCTCCTCAACACCTGGCTCGACCGCGATCTGGGGCTGTCCGGGCGGCTCACGCTCCGCGACGGCGCCCACCGGCTGGTCTCGGTCGACCGGCCGCTGCTGCGCGTACCGCAGCTCGCCGTGCACCTGGACCGGTCCGTCAACAGCGAAGGGCTGAAGCTCGACAAGCAGCGCCACATGACGCCCGTCTGGGGCCTCGGGGACGTGAGCGAGGGCGATCTGATCCGCTTCCTGGCGCAGGAGGCGGAGGTCGACGCCGAGCAGGTCACCGGCTGGGATCTGATGGTGCACAGCGTCGAACCACCCGCCTACCTCGGCCGGGACCGGGAGCTGCTCGCCGGGCCGCGGATGGACAACCTGCTGTCCGTACACGCGGGCACGGCCGCGCTCACCGCCGTGGCGGGCTCAGGGCAGGGACTCAGCCACATCCCGGTGCTGGCCGCCTTCGACCACGAGGAGAACGGCAGCCAGTCCGACACCGGCGCCGACGGACCGCTGCTCGGCAACGTCCTGGAGCGGTCGGTCTTCGCGCGGGGCGGGAGTTACGAGGACAAGGCCCGCGCCTTCGCCGGGACGGTGTGTCTGTCGTCCGACACCGGCCACGCCGTGCACCCCAACTACGCGGAGCGCCACGAGCCCGGCCACCACCCGATGCCCGGCGGCGGCCCGATCCTCAAGGTGAACGTCAACCAGCGTTACGCCACGGACGGCAGCGGCCGCGCCCTGTTCGTCGCCGCCTGCGAGCGCGCCGACGTGCCGTGGCAGCCGTTCGTCTCCAACAACTCCATGCCCTGCGGCACCACGATCGGCCCCATCACGGCCGCCCGGCACGGCATCACCACCGTCGACATCGGGGTGGCGATCCTGTCCATGCACTCGGCACGTGAACTGTGCGGGGCGAAGGACCCGTATCTCCTGGCGAACGCGCTGACCGCCTTCCTGGGGGACTGAGTTGGAATTCTCGCTGCTCGGCCCGGTTGTCGTCAGCACTGGGTCCGGCGAGCTCCCGCTGGGGCCCGCCAAACGGCGCAGCGTGCTCGCCATGCTGCTGCTGCAGCCCAACATCACCGTCTCCCTCGAGCAGTTGATCGCCTCCCTCTGGGAGGACGAACCGCCCGCCCACGCCCGCACCGTCATCCAGGGCCATGTGTCGCGGCTGCGGGCGACCCTGGCCGAAGGGGGCGCGGCGACGTACGGCATCGAGCTCGCCACGCACGGCTCGGCCTATCTGCTGCGGCTGCCGGACGAACTGATCGACGCCCATCGGTTCAGCGAGCTGCTGTCCCTCGCACGGCCCCAGGCGGCCCCGCAGGACGCCGTGTTCCTGCTCCGCGAGGCGCTCGGCCTGTGGCGCGGTCCTGCTCTCACCGGAACCGTGGAGAGCCCCCAGTTCGCCGCCGCCTCGCACGCGCTGGAGGAGCGGAGGCTGACGGCCGTCGAGGCACTGGCGAGCGCCCACGGGGCACTGGGTGAGCACGAGAAGGCCGCGGCCGTGCTGTACGCGGAGGCGGCGGCGAACCCGCTGCGCGAGGGGCTGGTCGCGGCGCTGATGCAGGCCCTGTACCGGGCGGGCCGCCAGTCGGACGCGTTCCGCTGGTTCCACCGGACCCGGCAGCTGCTCGACGAGGAACTGGGCGTCGATCCCGGCGAGCGGCTGAGCCGGGCGTACGAGGAGATCCTGCGGGCGGAAGCGGCGGCCTCACCGCCGTACTCCCCACAGGCGCACGGCAGTCCGCCGGCCCACGGAACCCGAGCGGCCCGGGACTCCGGGCAGCCGCACGCGGGGCACAGCGGGGCGCCGGCTCCGACCTTTCCGGCATCGGCACACCAGGCCCCCGCGCACCGGGCACCCGCACACCAAGCCCCCGCACATCAGGCGCCCGATCCGGGGAGGGGCACCGGCGACGCCCCGCACGCCCCGTACACCGTCCCCCGCCTCCTGCCCCGGCTTCCCACCCGCTTCCTCGGCCGGGAGACGCAACTGGCCGAGCTGACCCGGTGGGTCACCGCCACCGCGAACGGGCAGAGCCCGGTCGCCGTGGTGACCGGCCCGGCCGGGGTCGGCAAGACCGCGTGCGCCGTGCAGTGGGCGCATCTGTACGGCCACGCGTTTCCCGACGGGCAGCTCTTCGCCGACCTCGGCGGCTTCGGCGAAGGGGACGAGGCACAACCCGCCGAGGTGCTCCGCGAGTTCCTGCTGGGCCTGGGCACGCCGCCCGCGCACATACCCCCGTCGGCGGAGGCCGCATCCGCACTCTTCCGGTCGATCGTGGCGGGCCGCAGGCTCCTCGTCGTCCTGGACAACGCGCGCAGTTCGGCACAGGTACGCCCGCTGCTGCCGGGCGGGCCGGACTGCGCCACCCTCGTGACCAGCCGGAGCCGGCTCGACGGACTGGTCGCCACGGACTGGGCGCGGCCGGTTCCCGTACAGATGCTGGAGCCCGGCGAAGGGGTGGCGCTGCTCGGCGCCCTGCTCGGCCCCGAGCGGGTCGCCGAGGACCCGGACGCCGCCCACGAGCTGGTCGGTCTGTGCGACGGACTTCCCCTGGCACTGCGCGCGGCGGCCGCTCAGCTGGCGGCGCGTCCGCGCTGGCGGCTGGCCCGGCTGGCCGCGGCGCTCCGCGACGAGCGGCGCCGGCTGGCCCTGCTGTCCGCGGAGGACACCGGAATCGCCGCCGCGCTGCGGATGTCGGTGGCGCGGCTCTCGGCGGACGACGCGCAGTTGCTGAGCGCGCTCGCCATGGGCTACGACCGCCGGGTCGACTCGACCGCGGCGGCCGCGCTCGCCGGGTCGGACCCCGATCGGACCCGGGACGGTCTGGACCGGCTCGCCGAAATGCATCTCGTCGACGAGGAGGCCACCGACCGCTATGTCATGACCGCTCTGGTGCAGCTCTTCGCGCGGGACGGGGAGCCGGGAGAGGCCGATCCTCCCCCGCCCCCGCCCTCTCCCCCGGGGGACAGCGGATCGTTAGGGAGAAGTTAGCGGTACGGCAATGGGTGGCGGCAGGCTTCACGGCGTACCGGCCAACCGCCCCCCACCACAGGAGAACTGACATGCCGTCCACCGCCACCGCCACCGCCGGCCGCTCCCGTTCGCTGCGTCTCGCCGCCGCATGCCTCACCGCCGCGGCCGCCCTCACCCTGACCGCCTGCGGCGGGGAGTCCGCCACGGGCGTCAGGACCTCCGGCGAACCCACGAACGGCCCGGCCGCGAAGGATTCCGGTGCCAAGGACTCCGAGGGCTCCGCCGAGCAGCAGTCCGGCGGCACCGGAACGTCCGCCAAGGCCACCGGCAACAGCGGTACGGCCAACGGCGGTACGGCCAACGGCGGTTCCGCCCGGCCGGGCGCAGCCAAGGGACCCACCTGCGCCCCCAAGAACGTCAAGGTGGAACTCCAGGCGGTCAAGCGGCCCGTCAACCACATGCTGGTGACCGCGACCAACACCTCCAGGACCACCTGCACGGCGTACGCCTTCCCCTACGTGACCTTCGACGGCGACAAGGCGGGCCTCGACGCGCAGGAGGAGAGCAAGCCGCAGGCCGTGACCACGATCGCGCCGGGCAAGTCGGCCTACGCCGGCATCGCCCTCTCCTCCGCCGACGGCTCGGGTGCAGGCGGCCGCGAGGTGTCCGAAGCCGGTATCGCCTTCGCCGAGGTGGACCCGTCCGGGGACCCCGGCCGCCCGGTGACCCTGCCCGTGCCCGGTGGTTCGGCCCACGTCGACGACAGCGCCAAGGTCACGTACTGGGTGAACAGCGTGGACGACGCACTCACCTGGTGATCCGCCCGGCCCTCGCGGCAGGGCCGAACCACCCGCCGTGGCATGGCTGTTCCGGGCCCGGGTACCCGAAGAGCGTCAAGTCCGGAACAGCATCAAGTCCGGAACAGCCGAGCAACAACGGAGGCGGGCACCATGGGTATCGGCGGGTGCATCGGTCTGATCGCGGTGGGGGCCATCCTCACCTTCGCGACCGACTGGGATATGGCCGGGGTCAACGTCGACCTGGTCGGCCTGATCATGATGGCGGTCGGCTTCATCGGCCTCGCGGCGTACGTGAGCATCCTCAAGCGGCGGCGGGTCCAGCCCCCCTCCCCGGGCGCCCCCGTGGTCGAGGTCGACGACCACCCCCGCTACCGCTGAGCGGCGGCTCTCAGCCGTCCAGACCGGCCAGCACCAGGGGGAGTCGGGAGGTCCCGTCACCGGTCACCCGGACCGGGACGCCCCAGTCCTGCTGGTGAACATGGCAGGCGGCCCCAACGGCGCCGTCCGCGTCATCGGTGCCGCCGTTCGCAGCTGCTGATCCGGCAGGTGCGTCGCAGGACGCGGCCATCGCGGAGACGTGCAGCACCCCCTCCGTGACGCCATCGGCCAGCACGAGATCGCGGCTCAGATCCGTGCCCGTACCGGCGCCGTCCGCCAGCAGTTCGGGCGGCGAGGCGCTGACGATCAGCCGGGTCGACGGGCCGTAGCGGTCGTCGAGCTTCTGCCCGGCGGGCGCCTGGAAGACCACATCGAGACGGACGTTGCCCGGGGCGATCTCGGTGGCCGTGCGCTGCGTACGGTGGGCGACGGACTCGACCCGTACGGCCTCCTCGGGCAGCCGCAGCCGGGTCAGCCGGTGGCGGGCGGACTCGACGACCACGATGTCGCCGTCCACCAGCACCGCGCCGGACGGCTCGCGCAGATCCGTGGCCAGCGTGCTCACCTCGCCGGTCCCCCCGTCCCCGGCCCCCCGAGTGACGCGGCGCAGCGCGTGGTTGTACGTGTCGCTGACCGCGACCGAACCGTCGGGGAGCGCGGTGACGCCCAAGGGATGCTGGAGCAGGGCCTGTTCGGACGGACCGTCCCGGTGGCCGAAGTCGAAGAGACCGCTGCCGACGGCCGTACGGACCACGAAGCCGGCGTCCGCGGCGGAACCGCCGCCGGACGCCGTCCGCGCGGCGCGCTCGACGTAGCGGACCGCCGAGGTCTCCGCGTCGGCGACCCACAGCCGGTCCTCGGTGGCGGCCAGCCCCGACGGCTGCGCGAACCACGCCTCCGCCGCCGGCCCGTCCACCAGTCCCTCGTTCGTCGTCCCGGCCGCGGCCCCGACCCTCCCGGTCACGGGGTCGTACGTCCAGAGCTGGTGGACGCCGGCCATCGCGATCCACAGCCGGCCGTCCCACCAGGCCACATCCCACGGCGAGGAGAGGTCCACTTCGCGGGCGGGACCGGAGCGGGCCGAGCCCTGCCACCACTGGCGGCCGGTGCCCGCGATCGTGGTGACCTCCCCGGTCGCCGGGTCGAACGCCCGCAGCGCGTGGTTGACCGTGTCCGCGACGACGACGGTGTTGTCGGGCAGCAGTGCCAGGCCCTGCGGCTCGCTGAACCGGGCGCGCTCCGGCCCGCCGTCGGTGAGCCCCCGCTCGCCGGTCCCGATGCGCCGGACGACCGTCTCACCGTCGGCCGCCAGCTCCACCAGCGCGTGCCGGGTCGTGTCCGTGACGAGGAAGGTGCCCCCGGGAAGCAGCAGCGCCTTGCCGGGGAAGCGCAGTTCCGTCGCCACCGGCTCGGGGGCGACATACGGTCCGTCGCCGCGGTGCAGCGTTCCCTTGGCCGCGTGTCCGGCCTCGAGCTCCTCCACCAGTTTCCCGATGGCGTGGGCGTGCCCCTCGCCCGCGTGCTGGGCGACGACATAGCCCTCGGGGTCGATGACGACGAGAGTGGGCCAGGCGCGCACCGCGTAGCTCTTCCAGGTGGCCAGCTCGGGGTCGTCGAGGACGGGGTGCCGCACCTCGTACCGCTCCACGGCGTCGACGACGGCCCGGTGCTCGGCCTCGTGCACGAACTTCGGCGAGTGGACACCGATGATCACGACGGTGTCGCGATGCTTTTCCTCCAGCTCGCGCAGCTCGTCGAGGACATGCAGGCAGTTCACGCAGCAGAAGGTCCAGAAGTCCAGAATGACGATCCGTCCTCGCAGGTCGGCGAGGGTCAGATCGTTTCCGCCGGTGTTGAGCCAGCCACCCTTGCCGATCAGTTCGGGGGCGCGGACGCGTGCACGTGGAGCCATGGATTCAGCCAACCACATGAGTGGTGCAGGTATTCCTCCGCGTCCCCCTCACCCGCTCCGGCTCACCGGCTCCACGCGCGCTTCACCCGCCTCACCCGTCCGCCCGTGGATGTGCTTGCGCCCGGCCGCACCGGGAACACCTCGGTACAGGCTGCTTTCTCCCGGGGGCCCCGGCATCGGCGGCTCCGCCGCGGGCACCCGTCTCCCCCAGCAGCACCCCATGCCCCGTGCGTGGGGGACCGGCATGGCGAAGGGCCACTCGCTGCTGATCGCCATGGCGGTGTGCGTGATCAGGCTCGCGGAGCGCGAGCACGGGCGCGAGGACCGAGGGCAGGGCACTCAGCACTCAGCCCCTCAGACGCGCAGCCCCTCAGCACTCAGCCGCTCGGCACGCGGCACGCGGCACGCGGCACGCGGCACGCGGCACGCAGCACGCAGCACGCGGCACTGAGAGCACGGCTCTCCGGCGGTTCCTCAGCCTCGCGGATCGGCCAGGCCCAGTACCCGGTCGCGCAGCACCGGGAACTCCTCGCGAGTCCTGGCCACCTTCCCCGGGTCCAGTTCGACGGTCAGCACCTGCTCGCCCTTGCCCGCCTCGGCGAGCACCTCGCCCCACGGATCGACGACCTGGCTGTGTCCGGCCTGTTCGACCCCGGCGTGGGTGCCGGCGGAGCAGCAGGCGAGGACGTATGCCTGGTTCTCGACGGCCCGGGCTCGGGCCAGCAGCGTCCAGTGCTCGCTCCGGCGGGCCGGCCACCCGGCAGGGATGACCAGGAACTGCGCGCCCGCCTCGGTCAGCCGCCGGAACTGCTCGGGGAAGCGCAGGTCGTAGCAGGTCGCCAGGCCCGCGACGGCGCCGGGCAGTTCGAGAGTGACGATCTCCTCGCCGCCGCCCATCATCACGGCCTCGCCCTTGTCGAAGCCGAAGCGGTGGATCTTGCGGTAGGTGCGGCGGAGCGTGCCGTCCGGGCCGAAGACGAGGGAGGTGTTGTAGAGGGTGCCGTCCGTGGCCCTCTCGACGATCGAGCCGGCGTGGAGAAAGACTCCGGCGTCGGCTGCCGCGGCCGACATGACCGTGGCCGTCGGGCCGTCTTCGGGGGCCTCGGCGAACTCCTCGAAACTCTCGTACGCGAAGGCTCCCGTGGGCCACAGTTCGGGAAGGACGACGAGGTCGGCACCGGCCTGTGCGCGGACGAGTTCTGCCACACGTTCGCGGCGCGATTCGACCGACTCGTCCGGATTAACATCGATCTGGAGCAACGAGGCGCGCACAGTACCACCACTCTCGGAATTCGAGCGTTCGAATCCAGGCTGCCGACGGAACTACGATCAGAGGCGAAAGCACTGCCGGGGTGCCCGTGCGCAGCGTAACTTAACTGCCAGAGCCGAGGCTCGAGCACCCAGCCCGCGTACGAGTACGAACCGCCCGAGGGGTCACGTGACCGTCCACCCAAGCCTCCAGTCCTACATCGACGCCTGGACTCACTCCATCGAGGCAATATCCGAGCTGGTGACACCGCTCGTCGAGGGCGAGTGGAACCGCGCGACAGCCTGCCCCGGCTGGTCGGTGCGTGATGTGGTGTCCCATGTCATCGGCATCGAGTGCGAGATGCTCGGCGACCCGCGTCCGATCCACACGCTGCCGCGCGACCTGTACCACGTGACCAATGAGATCACCCGGTACATGGAGGTGCAGGTCGACGTCCGACGGTGCCACACCGCACCCGAGATGACCTCCGAGCTGGAGTACGTCATCATCCGCCGTTCGCGGCAACTGCGGAACGAGACACGTAAACCGGACACGAAGGTGCGCGGCCCGCTGGGCACCGAGACCACCCTCGAAGAGGCGCTGCGGCTGCGGGCGTTCGACGTCTGGGTCCATGAGCAGGACCTGCGGCGCGCCCTGGGCAAACCGGGCCACCTCGATTCGCCGGCCGCGCTGGTGACACGCGACCTCCTGCTGGACGCGCTGCCGAGGGTCGTCGCCAAGGACGCCGGTGCACCGGCGAATTCGGCTGTCGTCTTCGATGTGCACGGGCCGCTGGAGTTCATGCGCACGGTCCGCGTGGACGCCGAGGGGCAGGGGTCGGTCACCGGCAGCCCGTCGCTGGGCCCGGCGGCGACGCTGACGCTGGACTGGGAGACGTACGTGCTGCTGGCCTGCGGTCGGGTGACGCCGGATTCGGTGGCGGACCGGGTGAAGGTCGAGGGGGACCAGGACTTGGCGCAGGCGATCCTGCGGAAGTTCTCGATCACCCCGTAGCCGCACCCGGATCGGGCCACCGTAGCTCCGACCGGGATCACGCCGTACCACCCGCCGCCCTCGGGTGGGCTCAAGCCGGCACGTGGACGGTCTCCACGCGGCTGGCCACCACCCGCTCGCGCTCACGCCGGTCCGCGCGGCGCCGCAGGCGGAGGATCTGCGAAACGCCCAGCGCCTCCAGGACGAAAATGGAGGCGAACGCGATCCGGTAGTTGTCGCCGGTCGCGTCCAGCAGGACGCCGATGGCGAGCAGGGTCACCATCGAGGCGGTGAAGCCGCCCATGTTGACGATCCCTGAGGCGGTACCGAGCCGCTCCGGCGGGTTGGCGGGGCGGGCGAAGTCGAAGCCGATCATCGACGCGGGGCCGCAGCCGCCGAGGACGAGGCACAGCGAGACCAGCAGCCACATCGGCGCCGGGCCGCCGGGCCAGGCGAGCACCGTGCCCCAGAGCAGCGCGGTCATGCCGACCGTGCCCAGGGCCAGCGGCGTACGGGCCCGGTGGTGCCGGGCGATGATCTGCCCGTAGGTCAGCCCGATCGCCATGTTCGACAGCACGACCAGCGTGAGCAGTTCACCGGCCACGGCCCGGGACAGACCCTGGGACTCGACCAGGAACGGCATCCCCCACAGCAGCAGGAAGACCATGGCGGGGAACTGGGTGGTGAAGTGCACCCACATCCCGAGCCTGGTGCCCGGCTCCCGCCAGGCCGCGGCGATCTGCTTGCGTACGTAGCTTCCGCCCGAGTGGCGGGCCGGCCCGGGTTCGTAGCCCTCGGGGTGGTCCTTGAGGAACAGCAGCACGAGTACGAGGACGAGCACGCCGCCGACCGTGCTGCCCCCGAAGGCGGTGGTCCAGCCGAGGCCGTGCAGCAGCCGGGCGAGCACGATCGTGGAGATGAGGTTGCCCGCCATCCCGAACAGCGCGGCGATCTGGGCGACCAGCGGCCCTCTGCGGGCGGGGAACCAGCGCGAACCGAGCCGGAGCACGCTGATGAACGTCATCGCGTCACCGCAGCCGAGGAGCGCGCGGGAGGCGAGGGCGGAGGCGTAGGAGTGCGAGAGCGCGAAGCCGAGCTGGCCGACGGTGAACAGGACGACGCCCATCGCCAGGACCTTCTTGGTGCCCAGCCGGTCGACCAACAGGCCGACCGGTATCTGCATCCCGGCGTAGACGAGCAGTTGGAGGATGGAGAACGTCGACAGGGCGGAGGCGTTGATGTCGAAGCGCTCGGCGGCGTCGATACCCGCGACGCCGAGGCTGGTCCGGAAGGTGATGGCGACGAAGTAGACGGCGACGCCGATGCCCCAGACAGCGACGGCGCGGCGGCCTCCGGGCGGATCGCCCGGCAGGCGGACGGCTGCGCTCACCGCGCATCCCCCCGGATGAGGTTCCTCACCCAGCCGACGTGCCGGTGGACGGCCGCGGCGGCTGCCTCGGCGTCTCCGGTGCGCAGGGCTTCCAGGATCTCCGCGTGCTCGGCGATGTTCTTGGCGATCCGGTCCGGGTGGGCGTGCATCACGGCGACGCCCATCCGCAGCTGGCGGTCGCGCAGTTGGTCGTAGAGCCGGTCGAGGATCTGGTTGCCGGCGCTGCGGACGATCTCGGCGTGGAAGCAGCGGTCGCTGGCGGCGACGGCGGCCAGGTCTCCTTCGGCGGCGAACCGCCGCTGCTCCTCGAGCAGTTCCTCCAGCCGCTCGATGAGCCGCGGCAGGGCGGGTACGGCCTTGCGGGCGGCGTGCTCCTCGACGAGCAGACGAGTCTCAACGACGTCACCGATCTCCTGCGCGGAGACGGGCAGCACGAGCGCGCCCTTCTTCGGATAGAGCTTGATGAGCCCTTCGGCCTCGAGCCGGAGCAGGGCCTCGCGCACGGGCGTACGGGACACGCCGACCGCGTCGGCGAGGTCGCCCTCGGTGAGGAGGGTGCCTCCTTCGTAGCGGCGGTCGAGGACGGCTTGCTTGACGTGGGCGTAGACCCGCTCGGCGGCGGGGGGCTGCTTGGCAGGAGCGGCGGTGGAAGCCATGCACGCATCATAGATACAACAGGTATGCGTACGCAGGCACGCCCGCCATGTGGACAGATGGACCATCTCGGCATCGAACGGTCCTGATCACCTGCGATGTCGACAACACGCCTCCCGCAAGGCCATCAAAGGCGTGCGGCGGCGCACTGGAGACCCAACTCGGAGCATGCCGCGATTCTGCGTTTCGACCCAGATCGGCGCGCCGGACCGTACGCGCACTAACCGTCGGCGGCGCGGCTTCGGCAACGCGACTTCGGCAACGCGGCTTCGGCGGCGCGATCTCCGTGGACGACCTCCGTGGACGACCTCCGTGGACGACCTCCGTGGACGACCTCCGTGGACGACCTCCGTGGACGACCTCCGTGGACGACCTCCGTGGACGACCTCCCG